>DASYDW010000020.1 GCA_036499395.1 Pirellulales bacterium | reverse complement strand
AAGATCGAACGCACCATCGCCTGGCTGCACAACTTCCGCAGACTCGTCGTCCGCTACGAATACTACAGCAACGTCTACCAAGCCTTTATCCTCTTAGCCTGCATCACTATCTGTCTACGTAGGTTTTGAAACCGGCTCTAGCCAGCCTTCTCGTCGTAACAGCACACAAAGACATCCATATCCGTAACCAACTCGGCTGGCGGCCAGGTCGCGCAGCCGGATCCTGAGGGCCGCCCGCTCGTCGCGTACGCTCTGATAACGGTGACTCGAACGTGGCGACCGCAACACTTCGCAGGCCCGCCGTTCGCTCACCCGATAGCTGAGTTGCAGCCTCTGCACCCAGCGGCGACGCCGAGCGGGCTTCACACGTTTTTTGACAACACGTCCTGCAGCATCTTCTTATCCAGGCTCAGGTCTGCCACCAACTGCTTGAGCTTGCGGTTCTCCTCCTCCAGTTGCTTCAACCGACGAAGGTCGGCAACACCCAGGCCACCAAACTTCTTCTTCCAGCGGTAGAACGTCTGCTCGCTGATCCCCAGCTTGCGGATGATCTCCGCCACAGCCCTGCCACCGTCATGCTGACGCAACGCAAACGCAATCTGCTCTTCTGTAAAATGCTTCTTGCCCATCGATCCTGGACCTCCTGCTTGAAATGCCAGATTCCAAAAAATCTAACATCCCGCGAGGATCAGGAAACGGGGTGAAGGTCAGTTCAGAAGAACCCGCTTGTCGTTAATGCTCGTTCCGTCTGAACGCGATTGCCTTATTCGCTGGCCGCGCCACTGTCTGCCGCGTCGTTGGCCTTGCCCTCGTCGGCCTTTTGCTTTTCGAGCAGCTTTTCGACTTCGGCGATCGGGAACGACACGTCGTACCAGCCGATCATCATTTCGTCCCAAGTCTGCGGACCCCACGCAATCGTCTTCGTAGGATCGGGATTGAAGGGATTTTCGGACGAATTATCGTAAGAAGCCGTGCATAAGAGTTGCGTTCCCTTGGGGATCATCTTGGGCTCGGACAGGATGAAGCTGTTCTGCCAATTGAAATCGTAGCGAGGCACGTCCAGCAGCACCTCGTGCTTGCCGTCAGGATAGGTCACTTCGTAACGGAACGATTTGCCGCGAATGTGCATATGCGGGAATAACGACATAACCAAGGTGTCGCGAGTGAACGTCTTGTCGGCCTCGACCGTGTAGTTCGGCTCGCCGGCCGGAATCTGCAATTGATGGTACGACACGTTGGTCGTCGACATTTGGTGGGTCACGTCCTTCTTGTCCATGAACATCAAGCCGACAGCGCTGCGGTCCATTTGTTCCGAACCACAAGGCGTGTAGTGCATCTGAAAGACCAACTTCGAACCGGCCGGGATTTTTCGTGCCACCCCGTCTGGCGCAACCACGGGCCGTGTGCCCGGGGCGAATCCGGCCAGGAAGCCGAACCCGGAGATGTCGTTATCCGCTAGCGGTCTGCCGCGCCGGCGCCCCGCGGCGCGCGCTCCCTCGCCCCGTTGAACGCCGCCGTCCTCGTCGCGAGACACGTTGGCGTTGGCGTGCCCCTCGGTCGCAGTTTCTCCTCCCCTGCCAGCGGCACGCCCTCCTAAACCGGCCGGGCGGGCACTAGGAGGCTGCACAAAAACAATGATATGGTGAACCACCTGCCGATTGCCGGGCATGCACTCGACCATTTTCACCCATTTGTCTTCTGTGAATTTCGGGTCGACGACGTAATGCCGATATGCCTCGACGCCCTCGGCCTTGATACTGACCGCTTCATCGGTCATGTAAACGATCTGGTCGGGCTCGCGGGGCATCAACCATCCCTCGGCGAATTGCTTTGGCTCCGGGAGATCGGCCGGGTTGCCTTCGGGGCAACCATTTTCGACCCAGGCAAAGATTTGGGCCTTCTCTTCATCGCTAAGGCGTGCGTCGTTCGCAAAGACGCCGTGCGCGGGGTTGGCGTGCCAGGGAGGCATCCGTTGCTCGCGGACCGTCTCGGCGATCATTTCGCCCCATCCTGCAACCTCGTCATAGCTGGTCATTGCAAATGGCGCGATCTGACCCTCGCGATGACATTCTTGGCAGCGATTCTGAAAGATGCGTGCGATCTGTTGCGAGTAGGTGACGTCCGATTTCCCTTGAGGTTGCCGCACGCGGCCGATCAGGCAGCCTTTTACATCGGTCGTGGCAACGCTGATCGGCTTGCCGGCCAGTAGCTCGTTGAGCGCCTCGGCCAAATCATTGCGATCGGACTTGGGTTGCGCGTAACCGACCCCTGCGCCGAAGCTGTATTGCCCATCGATACGACCGTGATATCGCACGATTCCCTGCGGATCCAGGACAAACACTTCGGGCGTGCGCGTAGCGCCGAACTTATCGGCCACCGCGTTGCCGACGTCCTTCAGCAGCGGGAACGTCACGCCATGTACCCGGGCATAGGCATCGAGTTCGGTGATCGAGTCCTGCCGGTTGGCATCAATGCCCAGGAAAGCGACCCCTCGCGGTGCGAAGTCCGTCGCTAGTTGCTGCAATCGTGGACCGTAAAGCCTGGCGAGCGGACATTCCGTGCCCAGGAAGACGACGACCACCGCCTGCTTGTCCTTCAATTCAGCCAGCGAATGTTCCTGGCCGCGAAAGTCTTGCAGCGTGAAGTTCGCGATCGTGGTCCCGACGAGCGATTTCGATGGCGCGGACGCGCCGGCGCTTGACGTTGCCTCGGCCGAGGCCGTTTGGACCGTGAACATGATCGACGCAATCAGTCCGAGCGTCGCGCAACAAGCTCGCATGGTCTTCCTCACCATTTCCAGAAATAGAAAATATTGATGAAACAGCCGCCAAGGCAGCCGGATCACTCCCGGCGCCCGGTGGCCGCGCTGAACAGCTTGAGAATCATTTCCAGCTCTTTCACGCTCACCGCGCCATCGCGGTTGAGGTCCACCATGTCGAAGCGCTCGGCGATTCGGCCGGGCACTTCGTCCTTGGTGAGCTTGCCGTCTTTATTGGCATCGAGCGACGCGAAAACCTTCTCCGGCGTGATCTGATCCAGCGATCGCCCGCCCGACGGTCGCTCGGGCATCTCTCCCTTGGGAAACACTTCGACGTAGAAGCCGATCATCATCTCTTCGAAGGTCTGGTCTCCCCAGGTCACGATCTTCGCCGGGTCGGGATTCGAAAGATTTTCCGTCGAGTTATCCCAATGCGCTGTGCAAACGAGCTTGGTCCCCTGGGGGAGCAGCTTGGGCTTGGTCAGCTCGTACGTTGTCTGCCAGTTGAAGTCGTACCGCGGCACATCGAGCAGGATTTCCTGCTCGCCCGAGGGATACGTCACTTCATACCGGAAGGCCTTCCCGCGCGTGTGCATATGCGGGGTCATGTTGGACACGAGCGTGTCGTGCTCGAACGTAGCCTCGGCGGACACTTGATAATCGTTCTCGCCCGGCGGAATGGCGAAGAACATATTGGCCACCGAGGTGCTCCGCGCTTGAAACTTCACCTTCTCAGGATCGACGAACTTGAAGCCGACACAGCTGCGATCCTTGGCCGGAGCGCCGTTGGGAGTGTAGTGCACTTGGAAGACCAGCTTTGAGCCAGCTTTGACATGCATCGCCGTCGAGCCGTCGGTGGCCAGCATGGGATTCATTCCCGGTGCGTAACCGGCAATCAAATTGCCGCCGCCGATGCCACCACCACCGCCGCCGCGTCCGCCGCGCCCTCCGCCGAACCCACGTCCGCCGCGATTGCGACCTTTTTCGCCGGCGTCCTTTGTTTCATCGCGCGGGCCGTCGCCACGATTGCCGCCGCGACCAAACGGTCCACCGCCACTGCCGGGCGGCTGTACAAATACCAGGATGTGATGCACTGTTTCGTAGCTGCTCGGCCGGGCCTCGGCCGCCATGATCCACTTGTCCTCTTTCCAGCCCGGATCGACTGAGAAGTGGTAGTACTCGATCACCCCTTCGGCCGGAACGTCGACCGGTTCGTCCCGCATGTAAACGATCTCATCGGGATCGCCGATGACCCAGCCACTGGCGAACTCACGCGGCTTGGGCAGGTCGGCTGGATCTCCCTCGGGGCAGCCGCTGTCGACCCAGGTAGCGATCAGCTTTTTTTCGTCGTCGCTCAGACTCATGTCGTTCGAGAACGTGCCGTGCTTCTTGTCCGCGTGCCACGGCGGCATCCGGTTCAAATCGACCACTTCGCGGATCATTTCGCCCCAGCCAGCGACTTCGTCGTAGCTGGTCATCGTGAAGGGACCGATCTGGCCCGGCCGGTGACATTCGACGCAATGTTCCTGAAAGACGCGAGCGATTTCCTTGCTGTAGGTAACCTTGGCATCAGTAGCCGGCTGACGAACGCGACCGATTTTGCAGCCCACCACGTCGGTCGAAGGCACGCTGACTTCGCGGCCGGCAACGACTTCGGCGATAGCTTCAGACAGATCGTTGCGCTGCGCCTCGGGGCGCTGATAGCCGACGCCGTCGGTGAAGCCGTACTGATCGTCGACCCGGCCTAGGTAGCGAACCATACGATTCTTGTCCAATACAAATACTTCCGGAGTGCGCTCAGCGCCGAACTGATCGGCGACCTTGTTTCCGGTGTCCTTGAGCAGCGGAAACTCGATGTTATGTCGCTTTGCGTAAGCGGCCATCTCCTCGAGTGAGTCCTGCCGGTTCGAGTCGATTCCTAAGAAGGCGACTTTGCTCCCCTTGAACTTCTCGGCCAATTCGGCCAGCCGCGGTCCGTACAGCTTGGCCAGCGGGCACTCGGCGCCAAGGAACGCCACGACCACCACGTCGGCGTCTTTCACGTCGTCGAGAGAATATTCCTTGCCGAAATGACTCTTCAGCGAGAAGGCATCGATCTTCGTGCCGAGTCGAGTGGCCCCGTCGGCACGGGCCGACATGCCGACGCAGACGGCTGCGGCGCACAGCAGCAGGGCGACTTTTGAACGCAGCATTGCGGGTTCCTTTTACGAAAGTGAGAGGACAATGGCTCGTTTGTGGGAGCTGGAAGTTGTGTGCATAGGTTGCGGCGCGGCCTAAGGCGTACCAGGCTTTACTAGAGTGACATCACCATCAGCAGGAAAATACCTGTCGAGGCTGGGCTGCGCCTCGGAACGGAATCGGTCAGCCTGTTCGGTCGTGAGGACGGCGGACATGTCTTCGATGACCTGCTGCAGCTCGGTTCGCATTTCATGCACAGTGCGAGAACGAATCTGGTCGAGTTCCGGCTGATGGGCGCGGACGACTTCCGCGATACCAGCCTGCTGCTCCTCACTGAGGTTCAGGTCGTATCGCATGCGCTTGGCAACGCGTCCCAGCAGATCATTCCAATTCATCAACGGTTTCGACTTTATGTAAGCGCGCATGCCTGCCGCGCCGCAAACGAGGCCGGCCAGAAAGATTACCGTGATCAGCGCGCCGACCTTCCACGTTGTCGAACGAGCAGGCCGGTCCGCGGGGAGCTTGGCTTCAAGCGTTGCGCTGCCAGCCGCAGGATTGTCTTGGTCAGCGCAAGCCATCATGGTTCCAGAACTTTCAGTAATGCCTCGGGCCCTGTGCTGTTGCTGGCCGCTTCGGACAGGGCCGACAAGCTGTCATTGTCCGCGTAGGCCGGCCACGTGATCAGGATCGCCAATGCCGCGAGCAGGCATGCGCAAGCCGAAACGAGCGATAGGCGTGGATCGACCGAGCGCGCCCGGGGATGCGCAAGCCGCTGGATCACTCGACCACCGACATCGATCGCGGGAACCGCTTCGGCATCGGCTCGCTGGCCTAGCTGTCGCAACAGATCAAGTTCGTTCATGGACGGCCTCCTCGCTCGACAGACAAGCATCGCGCAAGTTGTCGATTCCCAATTCGTTGAGCAACGCGCGCAGCTTGCGACGTGCCCGAAATGCCTGCACCTTCGTCATCGTTTTGGACCAACCGGCAAGTTGCGCCGCCTGCTCGACACTGAGACCTTCGACATGTATTAGCAGCATCACCAGGCGGTCTCGGGGTGGCAAGCGATCGAGCAAGTTGTGAATGAATTGGCCGGCCGCTGTGGGATCCAGCTCCTCGACTTCTTGCTGAGCCACGTGCCTCCACCAGCTATCGTCCCGGCCGACTTCCTCGCGACGACGGTTCTTTTTCCAGTAGCGATAACCAACCCGAGTGGCGATTCGAGCCAGCCATGCCCCAAACTCCCCATCCCCCCGGTATCCGCGTAGCCCATAATAGGCATCGACGAACACCTCTTGTACCAATTCTTCGATCACAGCGGGCTGCCGGGCGAACGACCGCATCCGCCGCGCGACCTGGGATTGATACTTACGCACGATCCGCGCGTACGCCTCCCCGTCTCCCGCGGCACTGTGCGCCAGATCGCTTTGCTCGGTATCGGCACTCAACCGTCAACTCGCTGGGTCGCCGCCACGACTTCGCTGCGGCCCCCCGGCGGCGAGTCCAGGAGCCGCTATAGGTAACTGAGGACGCCCGAACGGTTTGGTTACACCTGCCGACGAGAATTTTTCGGAAATCTGTGAATCCAGCCACCCTCGAGATCACCGCAGGCGAAAACATTGTATTTCACGCGCGGCGCACGATATTATCGCTGAGGGGTAAGTCGACTGCCAGTTTCGCCGGGTATTAACTTCATTGCCTGGTAGAGCATCTCGCGGTATCGACTCCGGTTCAGGAATCCGCAAGTGACCAAAGCAACACTGTCTACGAGCGACGCGGTCGCCGAAACCCTGGCCAGATACGCCGAGCGTGGCGTGTTTCAATCGTTCAGCCGTCAGTCTGCTGCCCGCGGGAAGACTGCGTTCCAAATTGTCTGGCATCGCGGCCGTGCTTTCGAGCTTGTCTTTGATAATAAACGTGGCACATTGCGCCTGACCGAACTATTGCCCCAGGTTTCGGCGCCGATGCACAAGGATTTGAAAGCATTCATCGAGGCCCGGCAATCTGATGACTTACCCGAACATCGCCGTATCGATCGCGCGCGGGTCGAGGTTCGCAGCAGCCATCGGGCCGGGAGTGTATCGCTTTCGATGACGGCCATAAGCGGCGACTGCCAATATGCCGTGACCAAGCTTGTGCATCTGGTAAATGAGATTTACCTGATCTTCTTAGCCGAAGGAGAGCACTTCGACTATCTTGTCGAGACGTTCGATCTGGACCCTGATCGTATGTGAAGTTCAGATATTCATGATTGCAGATCCAACGCATACCTGACGTAACACCGACTGAGGACATCCGCTGATGTGGCAACGAATCATTCCGGGCACGATGCTCTCCACGGTCGCGATTGCTTTGGGAGTATTCGTGGCAACTTCCGCGCACTCGGATGATAAAACACCAGCCGTCGACGGCCGGCTAACAATCGAGGCCGCGAAAAAGCTGAAATCGCCGGTGGCGTTCAGCAAACCCTCGATCGCGCGCGGAAAGGTCCTTTACACTCGCGATTGCACGGAATGCCACGGCGCGGACGGAAAGTCGCTCGTGGACGTCGTGGCCAATGCCACGGATTTGACTGAGCCCAAGTACTGGAAGAGTGGCACGTCGGAAGGAGAAGTGTTTCGCAGTATTCGCGATGGCGCCGGCGAGGCGATGCCGCCGTTTTCCAAGAAAGTGGAAAAAGAGGAAGACCTTTGGCACATGACAAACTACCTGCGCAGTCTGTGGCCTGAAGACGCGCGCCCGAAGCTGCAAGAATAGCTAGCTCTCAAGCCCGAAAATCGCATCTCACCCCCGCGCCCTCGGAATTTCATCATGAAAACCCAGAAGACGAACGACAGCACGAACCAGACCGTGGATTCCTCCCGCCGGTCGTTTTTACTTTCTTCAGCGGCCGGCGCCGGCGCGCTGGTGGCTGGCATGGTTACGGAGAGCAAGGCCGGCGTTCCCGCGGCGAGCATCCCGTCGATTTCGATCCCCAAGGAAGTTTTGGAATCGGTCAGCGAGGCGCCGAAGCCCCCTACGTTCGAAGGGCAGGGCATGACCGGTGCCGAGGTGTTCGCGAAGCTCTGTAAAGACGAAGAGCTGGCTGCGCTGTTCTGCTGCCCTGGCAATTACACCGTGATCAACGCCATCGCGGCGGCCGGCGTGCCAGCCTTCGGTGGGCGTTGCGAAGGAGCGATGGCCGCGGCTGCCGATGGTTTTTCTCGCGCCACGGGCGAGGTCACGGCTTGCTCGGGCACCGAAGGGCCGGGCCTGACCAACATGATCATGAACATCGCCTCGGCCGCAGCAGCGCGGACGCCGCTGTTGGTGCTGGCCAGCAATATGCAAATGGCCGGCGACGATCGCGAAACGTTTATTCAAACCGGCTATCAGCAACCGCTGACCACCGGCATGAAGAAATACGGCAAGCGTTTGATCGCCCCCGACCGTGTGTGGGAATACGGCGCTTACGCCTTCAGAAATC
Source organism: Pirellulales bacterium (assembly GCA_036499395.1). Lineage (NCBI taxonomy): Bacteria > Pseudomonadati > Planctomycetota > Planctomycetia > Pirellulales > Pirellulales bacterium. The sequence continues at coordinate 70,112 of DASYDW010000020.1, read as the reverse complement.
TAAAGTCGGGCGTTCCCAGCCCGGTGCATCTGGACTTCCCTGGCGAGGTCGCCCGCGCTCGCTTCACTGATCCGTCCAAACTGAAGGACTATTACAGCAAAGACAAGTATCGGACCGAGTCTCGGCCCAGCCCCGCGGCCAAGGATGTCGAAAAAGCTCTCGACATGATCACCCGCGCCGAGCGGCCCCTGTTGATTGCCGGCCAAGGCGTGTTTCAAAACAAGGCTTGGGAGCCACTGCTGAAGGCGGCCGAGAAAAACGAACTCGCTGTGGTAACGTCCGGACCGACACGCGGCCATTTTCCGGATGATCATCGTCTATCCGCCGCGCTATCACCGGACGCGGTAATGAGTGCGGACCTGGTGATCTTCGTCGGGCAGTACTGCATGCCCAGCCCGGGCGAGTATCGTTGCAATCCTGACGTGAAGACGATTCGCGTTCATCCGGTGCAAGAGGACCTGGGGCGAAACTGGCCGTTAGACCTGGGGATCGTCAGCAGCGAAAAGCCGTTTCTCGAAGCGCTCGCGGATTTGCTGCCGGCCCGCAAGCGCGAATCGTGGGTGAACGAGCTGGCCTCGGCACGGCAAAAATACGACAAGATGCTGAACGACCAGTACGAGCTGGGAGTGAAGTACAGCCGCGATACGAATTACCTGCATCCTGCGGCGCTGTGCAAGGAAGTTCACGATTTCTTCTATAAGGGTGATATCGATCCCAAGCAAACGGTGCTGGGGGGCGGCGGTTGGACGATCGGCGTACATGCCGGCCGCTGGCAACGCGCTTACCGTCCGGGACAGGGAATCGTCTGTCCTTATCAATACGGAGCCATCGGCCCGGACCTGGCCATGATGATCGGCGCCAGCGCCGCGGTGCAACACGGCGTCGGGCCGCAAGCACCGTATAAAGGTGCGCCGACGGTGTGCGTCAGCAGCGATGCCGGCATCGCCTACAGCTTGTTCGAGCTCGATACCGCGGCCAAGTATAAGCTGCCCGTGATCGGCGTGATCTATAACAACGATTGCTGGGGTATGTGGCCCAGTGCTGTTTCATCGGCACGCTCGATGCATCTCTACCTTTTCCAGCAGCATTTGCGGTACGACAAGATGGCCGAAGGGCTGGGCGCGCGCGGCGAATACGTGCGGACGCCCGAGGAGCTGCGCGAAGCGTTGCATCGCAGCTATGCCTCGGCAACGAAGGAGAACTTGTCCACGTTGATCAACTGCCAAGGGATGAAGGAATTCACTTCGGCGAAGAACTATCCGCCGGGGGTTTCGCTGAATCCCGAACCAGGCTGCGGCGCTGTGGCGCATTAAACCATGCCATCGCTTTGCAAATCGTCGGCGGCTAGCGTCAGACCGCGCCGACAGGCCACGGGAACGGTCTTGTTCCTGCTGGCGGCATTGGTCGCAGGCGTGATAACCGGCGTTTCGTGCAGCGCAAAACCTGCGGAAACCGGCCAGCGCGCGGATCCACAGTTCGATACGACGATTGCGCACCCCGCCTATCCGGATACACATCCGATCGTTCTCTTTGACGAAGCCCACAACAACTTCCATACCACGTTCGGCCGATACCGGGTATTCGCTGACTTGATGAGGTATGACGGCTATCGCATCGTGCCGAACGAGCAGCCTTTCACGGCCGACACCTTGCAAAACGCTGCTGTGCTGGTGATTGCCAATGCCGTAAACGCGAGCGATATGCGAGATTCCGCCTTTACCGAGGCTGAATGTCAGGCGGTCCAGGACTTCGTCGATCAGGGCGGATCGCTGCTGCTAATCACAGACCATCAGCCCTTTGGTACGGCCGCCGCGACGCTGGCCGGCCGATTCGGCGTAGACATGAGCGAGGGCGTCGCCAGTGATACGGCCAACGAAACGAAAGATGGTCTGCTGTTTGGTCGCGACAAGGGTCTGGTGGCCGATCATCCTGTCACACTAGGCCGCGACGAATCCGAAAAGGTCAACCGCGTCTTGACCTTCACCGGCCAGTCATTAATAGGACCACCGGACAGCATCGCATTTGTGAAGTTCGCTGACACCGCGGTCGATACCCTCGGGCCGGGGCAAGAACGCTCGGCCCGTGGCCGCGCGCAAGGGATCGCATTCCAACATGGCAAGGGACGCGTCGTCGTGCTGGGTGAAGCTGCAGAGCTATCAGCACAAATCTATGGTAGCGAACCGGTAGGCAGGATGGGCATGAACGTGCCGGGGTGCGACAACCGCCAAATGGCCCTCAACATCATGCACTGGCTCTCTGGCCTGTTGAACTAGCAGCGGTACACGCTGCCCCCCGTTCTCGTCGAGTTTCAAGCTGACTTGAACAAAGGGAGTGGCGCAAAGACGCCGCCTAAAACCTCGGCCGCCCGAACGTCGAGCCATTCTTCCAGGATTGTCGCATAGACCTGGCGGAAATCGACAGTCGTACGAACGTCTCCGTCGACCAGGTCAGCCAGGTTGGGCGTGCTCCCGATTACTCCGCCAGCCAGGCAGTTTCCCGCCAGGAAAACGGGACCAGCCGCGCCGTGATCGGTGCCCGCCGAGTCGTTCTCTGCCACGCGGCGGCCGAATTCGCTGAAGGCGAGCACCAGCACACGATCCGCGAGACCGCTCTCGGAGAGATCATTGAGAAAACCCTTAAGCGCGCCTGATAGCGTTCGCAGCAACTGCGAATGTTCGTTCGCCTGCACGGCATGCGTGTCATAACCACTCTGCGATGTGTAAAAAACGCGCGTCGGGCTGCCGGATTTGAGCAACGCCGAGACGATTCGCAACTGCTCGGCCAGGCGCGAATCGCCGTAACCGGTTGCTCCCGACTTCGGCGCTTGAGTCACGGCCGTCAGCCGCTGGGCCGTCGTAAATGCGTCGTCACTCGCGCGGGCGACCAGTCGCGCGAGTTCACCGGCGTCGGCGGTCTCGGCCATGGCACTGCGCAGAATGTCGGGGGGCACCGACAGCGACAGGTCATTGAGCGAAGAGATCGCCGCCGTCACGCTGCGACGTCCCCACAGCGCGACAGGCACTGCGCCGGTGCCGGCGTACACCGCGTCCGGGCTGCTTTCAGCCGTGGCCCGTTTGTCGAGCGTGCGTCCTAGCCAGCCATATTGTCCGTGCTCCGCGTCTTCCAGGCGCGACGATTGCCAGATGGCCATGCTGCGGAAGTGCGAGCGGTTGGGATTGGGGTAGCCAACCCCCTGCACGATTGCCAGACTTTTGTCCTCAAAGAGCGCAGCGACGGGCTTCAGCGAGGCATGCAGTGCCACGTCGTCGGTGATCTTGATCCGTCGATCATCCTTGAGCGCCAGCTTGGGCCGCAAGCGCGCGTAATTCTCGTCTCGGAAAGGGATCACCGTGTTCAAACCGTCGTTACCGCCGTCGAGCTGAATGACGACCAAGACGCGCCCCTCGCGGTCACGCTCTGCGGCATGAACGGTCCGGCTAAGAAATGCCGGCACACAAGGGGCTAGCGACAATAAAGCCGAGTGCTTCAGTAACTCGCGTCGCGTCAACATGGCGATGGCTCCGGTGAGGCTCTTTCTATGTAATCAACCCAAATACGCTTCGGGACGCGAAAGCAGGAACAGCACGGCCGTGGCCAAGGGGGAGCGTCGTGGATCAGCATTCCGTGCGGCCTCGCGCGCGACCAGATCGATCGTTTCTGACGGCAAGCCGCCAAACAACAATTCACCAAGCCAGCGCGTCGCGCCAGACAAATCCGCTGTGCTGGCGTGCCGTTCGACGAGCGCCGCGAAATCGGGAGGCGTATTGTCATGCATCAGTCGCCCCTCGACGAGTGCTGATGCGAAACCGGTGCGAGCCACGACGGCGGAGGTGTTCAGCCAAGATCGGCCTTCGTTCCAGCCACCCACGTTCGGCGGATAAAACAGATCTTGCCCGATCCGGGTAGCGGCCTCGGCCAAAAGTAGCGTGCTGGGAGGTTGCGCGAGACATTCCAGAGCTCGCACGGCGCCAACGACATATTCCGGCGGGGCGACGAAACGTTGCCCCACCGCGTTCTCGGCGAAGAACTGCTCAGAGCGCAGCACTGTTTCCACGGCCCAGCCAATGTCCAGGTCATGTTCACGCAGGCCCTCGCCCAGCGCGTCGACGGCCCCTGGCTCGACACTCGCCTCGCCCAATAGCATTCGGCAAATGCGCGCCGCAATGCGATGAGCGGTGGCCGGCTGCGCGAGCACAATCGCGAGGAGGTCGTCTCCGGAAAACCTTGCTGTATGACCGAGTATCGTCTTGTCGCCCGCATCGTGAATCTTCTCGTCATTGCGAAACGCACGTCCCACGACGCGCCAGCCCGTCAGCGCGCGAGCCGCCTGCTGCACGTCGTCCTCGGTGTAGTGGCCGATGCCGAGTGTGAACAGTTCGAGCAATTCGCGCCCGAGATTCTCATTGGCATGGCCGGCGCGATTCTTGTCGGCGTCAAGCCAGACGAGCATGGCCGGCCCTTTGACGACGGCCGGCAGCAATTCTTTGAACGATTTGCTGGCGCTGGCCCGCAGTGTCACATTCTGGTCGCGCATCATCTCGACGCTGTCGACTTTGGCGTTGCTGGTTGCGAAATGATTGTGCCACAGCAGGGTCAAACGCTCGGCCAGCGGATTGGCCGAAAAGATCATGCGATAGAGCCACCACGCCTTCAGCCGCTGCGGATTGCTCGACGACACGGCCGCGTCGGACAAGGCCTGCGACACCGTCTCGAAATCGTCGGGCAGCGCCGTCGAATAAGCATTCCCATGCAAGAAGCGGTCGATCGAAGCTTGCGGGCCATCGGAAAGGTCGCGTGTCAATTCCTGCCACGTGCCGGCAAAACCGGCGCGGCGATGCAGATGAACGACGCGGCGCAGATTCCACGGCGCCTGTTCCGACGGTTCGTAGCGCGGCCAGTAAGCCGACGCGATAGTCTCGGATGACTCTTTCGGCATAGCGTGTACCTTTCACACTCCGGTCATCGGGATCACGTCATTTCTGCTAATCGTCGTACGTGATGTCGCCCAGGTCGAGCGTTTCGCCCGCCGGCACGACGAAGTCGCGTTCCATCGTCAAATTGCCTTTGCGCGCTCCGAGCAGCCGGTAGGTTGCACCGGGAATGAGCGCGGGAAACACGACCCGGCCATCGTCATCAGTTTTTGGTCCGTCGTTGTAGTTCACACGATCGATATTTGCCACGAAGTTTTCATCCGCGGCCAATTCCCCCATCCGCTGCGCCAGGTTGTTGTAGCGAAAACCTCCCGGCTTAACGACCAGGTGGAAATTGGGGCGAATCGCGGCCTTGGGCGCGCCATCGGTATCGAGGAAGCGTGCTTTGGCGTCGACACACGGATGCAACACAATTGTCGGTTCGGTGTCAGTGGATTTCAGCTTCACGACGGCGCCCAGGCGGCGCTTCGGCTCCAGGAACAACGTTGGATATTCCACTCCAGATTCCATGCCGGACAGCTCGAACTCATCTCTTTCCGTGGGTTCGGTGTCCCCGTGCCATGTGAGCCAAAAGGGGCGAATGCTCAAGCCAGTAATCACGAGCACTTCATTAACACTTGAACCTTGCTCGTCGACGATTCGGCCATGAATTCGCTCACCGCGCTCGATGGCGATCCGCAATTCGAGCGGTTCCTGCCCGGCCGCAGGATTAACCTTCTCGATCGCATGGGCATAATTGCGCTCGCCACCACGTTTCGATCCGTAAAGCTCGCGACTGCCGATCTCGCGCAGGATGTACGAGCCGTTCGGACCATGCACCAGCAACCGTCCGGGACCCGGCAATACGACGATATTGAATCGGCCCTGCTCGTCGGAAGGGCGCATGTTTTGCCAACCGGTAAGAATTTCCTGTTTTGCGTTGGGATTATTGTCGCTTTCAGGGATGTATTGCACCGAGGCCCCCGCGATCGGTTCGCCTGATTTTCCATCGACGATCGTGCCGCGAGCAAGAATGCCGCGCGACAGCGGGATATCCGCCTTACGTACATGCTCGCCTGTCTGCCAGTCGATGGGCTCGTCCAACGACGTCTTATAGTTCAGATACGGGGTGCCGTCCGGGGCAATCACGTTGAAGCCGAAGCGGATTCCCGGATGGGAACTGATGCGGTAATGGCCCACGTCGTCGGATTCGCCTTTAACGCGCGACATCGAGCCGTATTGCTGTTGACTGGCCCATACCGACACCTTGGCATGCGCAATGGGTTCATTCGTGTCGGCGGCGCGAACGATCCCTTCGAACCATTGCGCCGGCGCCAGCGGCAACACGACTTCTTCGCCGGGCTTTCCATTCTTGACCAGTGGGCGATACGTGGCATCCCGTTCGGTCCGCTCTTCCGGTAAACCAGTATTCAGCGACACTTGCTGTGGGGCGAACTGCTCGTCGCCCAGCACGTCGAGCGAAACGCCGTACCCGGGTGGTACGCCATGAAGTACGAATCGCCCCTCCTTATCAGGCACTGGCGCCGTTAACCACGCCGCGGGATATGTCTTGGTCTGAGTAAAGGCAATGGACTTCTGCCAGTCCCCTCCGCCGTCTTGAGGAGTGATCGCCTGAATCCGCATCGGCACACCGACACCGGGCTGCCCATCAACGTTTACGATGCGAACGCGTATTGATTCCTCCGGCAGCACCTTGAAAGTCACGTCGAATTCACCGTCGCTTAGATTTAGCTTTGCAAAGGCCAGGCCCAAGCCCGTGGCCCGAGCAATGACGTACGCCGATTGATGGGTCTTCGTGGACAGCTTCGGAAACGTGAACGTGAATTGCCCCGCGTCGTCGGTCTTCCCCTCGGCGGGAATTTCTCCGAGTGCGCTGAGGAAACCGCCCGGCTCGTTGACGGTGCGCATCGCAATGACCGCTACATCAGCCCCGACAATGGGCTGACCATCGGCGTTAACAACGCGTCCTCGCACAACTGCGGTCGTGGCTTCCTTCGTGCCAGGCGAAGAAACTATCTTCACGTCTTGCTTTTCACCTGCGGCCGGGGCTGCCGGTTTTGAGTCGATGCGGAACATCAACTTCGTTTTTACGGGCTTTGCATCCGCATCCGCCTCGGCGACGGCCTCGTCCTCGGCCGGCTTGCACGTCAGGTCTCCGCGGTCGACGACCTGGCCCGGCGCGAGGATATCCGTCTTGCCAAATTCCACTTGGCCCAAGTCGTTTGAGTAAGTTGACAACTCATAAGCGATTCCGGGCGGCAGTTCAGGAAGCGAAAACCGCCCTTCGGCGTCCGAGAACAGTGAGTTGATGTTGTGCTCCCACGAACGCCACGAGCGGGTTTTTTGACCAGTGAAGGGATTCCATTTGGCTGTGACACTGATGCCGCGTAGCGGCTTGCCTGACTTATCGACCAGGCGTCCCTTCACAGTGGCACAGGGCTCGAGCTTCAGTTCGTAAGCTTTATCCCCGTCAAAGTCGGACTTCCGAAACTCATGAACGGCGCCTAGGCCCTTCGCGCGCGCCAAAGCAATGACCGGCATGCTTTCCAATTCTTCGAAGCCGCGCAAGATTGTTTCCGATCCGACCGGTTTCACATCACCCCAACCGTTGTATTCGCGGCGGCCATGCGGTGGTCGCAAACGTCGAGCCATCACGCCTGCTACGGGACTTCCTCGCGAGTCGACAAAGCGAATGGGATATCCGGCGAACGAGGGTAGCTCGACATTCAACCGGACGTCTGTATCTTCGGGCATGATATTCACTTCGCGCAGGGCATTGGCCAAATCCGCGGAAGCGAAATGATAGAGATTCAGGTTCCGTTCCTTGCCCCCCTTGAGCCCAGCGATTTGGTCAACGCCGTCAGCCGCCGGATATTCGTCCTGGTCTTCAGCGATAAACAGCAGGACGCCCCGTCCTACAATGGCTGGCAGGCGAAATGAGGCGTCTTCGGCTGTGGGATAGTGATCGTCGTACCCCATGGACGTCATGCCTGGCGTGAAGTTCGAATAGTTGCGCGCCTGCTCGTTGTCGAGAAACGGGTAGTAGCTGACCGCGCCGCGCACCGGTTTGCCGGTGGCTTTTTCGGTCGCACGCCCCGTGATCCAGGCAGCATGCCGCAGCGACACGTCATGTGTGATCGGAGCTAATCCATCCTGTCGAGGTACGCGGAATGTCGTGCGAAAGTAGGGACTGCTCGGGCCCGGAAGAACTTCCAATCTGTGCTGGGCATTTGGCTGCTTTGGCTTGGCGACTCCGTGCAGCACGTATTTGCCTTGCGCGTCGGTCGTCGACGAAACAAAGCCATGCACCCCTAGTAAGCTGTCGCCGAACTGGAAGAGCCGCACTTCGGCGCCGGCGATCGGCGTTCCCTTCTCGGCGTCGGCGATCGTGCCTTGAATTACCTGCTCGGGCTCAACCGTGAGACGGAAATCCGCACCAAAGTATGAAGCGTTCACATAGCGAGGGTCGCCGCTCGGTTCAAAAATGGGAGGCATAGGATACGTAATGATATGGACCCATGATTTGGCCATGCCAGGCCCGGACAATTCGACCTGCAAAAGACGATTGTCTCCCCACACACCAAGGTCAACTCTTCCCTGCGCATCCGTGACGAAGGGGCCAGTGAGTTCGCGCGGGATCGCCCCCATCGGAAATTCAGGGAAATAGACAGCCGCCCGCTTTGAGGACCGCCGACGGTCGGCCTTCGCCTCCATGAGAAGCGTGTTGCCCGATTCACGCGGATTCAGCTTCGCTTTGGCAATCCAACCCGGCATGTCGTCGTGCGGATCGCTAATGCCGATGACGCGCAGCTGGGCACCGACGAGCGGGCGCCCCTCCAGATTAAGGACTTGCCCTTGCGCCTTCACGGTGGCAGGCGGCAACGTCAGCTCGAGATCCTTCTTGGCCTCGGCGGAGCGTGGTTTGCACGTCAGGCCGAAGCCCGGCGCCGTGGCCGCAACGACAAGACTTGTTCGCAAGAATCGCTCGCGATCGGAAAACGGTGCGACCTCCGCCGGATGATCGAGACGAAAGGCACCTTGCGCATCGGTGGTTGTCTCGGCGAGGGTAATATTCTTATTATCCCAAGAGATGTCGGCGATCGTGTAACGCATCAACCAAACCCGCGCCCCGGCGATCGGTTGCCCATCAGGCTGCGTCACGCGTCCAGCGATGACCTGCTTTTCAGCCGGCGATTCTGATTTCGTCACTGGATTGTCTGACGGTGACGCGCCATCCGAAGTCTTCACGATCGCTGGGGATGCAGCTTCGGTCTTATCGGCATTTGCTTGCGCATTGCCGGGCGCTGCGCCAGTGCGCGTCGTGCGGATCAGTACTGGACGTTCATCGGCCGTGATGTCAAATTCGCCCACGTCGATCGTTTCGCCGGGCGCTGGTGTCAGGCCACTAACAATCGAGACCCCGACGATATTGGGCGCGCGGCAGAGAATATCCCACGAGCAGCCGGTCGGCAGGTTTGTGACCCTGAAACGGCCATCTTTGTCGGTGTCCCCGCTGGGGAAGCCGAGTGCGTAGTCGTATTCGCCTGGGATCTGGAATTCGACCTTCGCGGAGGCAAGCGGCTCGCCTTCTTTATCCAGTAAACGGCCGTTGACCGTCGCACAAGGTTGCAATTTGGCCGTGATCGCGACCTCGCCGGTTTCCTGCTTGCCGACCAGAACCGCACTGCCGAGATTGCGACTTTCGTCGTACAGCAGTACTCGACGCTTTTCAGTGGCGCTAAGGCCAACCACGTCGATCTGCGCGGCGGCTCTCTTTTCGATGTGATGCTGCTGCCGCGGCCAGAGGCCCCAAATCTTCGCCCCTTCGAGGGGGAGGTCCTGGACATCGACAAGCTTCAATGTCACGCGCTGGCCGGATGAGCTAACGAAATCGGCCGTCGCTTGCTCGTCTTGATCGCCAATTTGCAATTCACGAACTGCGGTGACACTTTTTGAACGCGGCGAGAACATATACGTCGTCTTGTAGAACGCTTCGTCCTTGGGCAAATCTTTGATCTGATCGATCCCTTGTCCGGCAGGGCAAGGTTCGTCTCTCATGACCCACAAGCCGAGATAGCCGCGCCCTGGCAAGCCGACGATGCGATAATTTCCATCGCTATCGGCTTCGTAGCGCCATTGCGGGCCTGGCAAGCGGTGTGAATTGAATTCCGGCAGGTCCACCATGTGAGGATTGTCGGGATGCGGCACATAAAACAACCGCCCGCCAAGCGCCGCCTTTTCGGTCCCCTGCGCCGTGATGTGGCCCGTGATCAATACACCACGATGCAACGGCAGATCGAACTGCACCGCGGCAAGACCATCGGCCTGCGGCACATCGAACTCTTGCATGAAGTACGGCTGATCATCCTGCGGTAGGGCACAAATACGGTTGCCCTTGCCGCGCGGCATGCCTTCCAATCGATAATGACCGTTTTTGTCCGCCGTCGTCTGCAGGCGGAAATCGCCGGAGACTTTCGCCCCGGCAAGATGCTCGCTCCAAACTCTCACGCCCGGCAGCGGATCTCCGCTCTTCGCATCACGCACCACGCCCTCGATCGGTTGAGACGGTTCGGCGATGTATTGAAATGTCGCGCCGTGAATGGGCACTTCCCCCACGTTGGCGCTGGCATCCCATTTCATAGAGAATGTGCTGAAGGGTTGCGTGATGACGTGCAGGTCGATGGCCACGACACCGCCGCCTGCCAACTTCAAATTGACGAAGCGATTTTGGCCGAGGCCGGTAATGCGAAAGCGACCATCAGCGTCTGTCGTCCATGGTGCCGAAGACGGATCGCTGAGCTTCTTATCACCTGTCGTTAGTTCGAGATGAGGACGTCCGTTTCCTTCCGAACTGTGAAACGGCACGCCACGGCGGAGCGCCGCAACCCACGCGGTAAGGTCGTTTTGCTCGTTGGTAGTGACGCTAAAGATGTCAATCTTTGCGCCGGCGACGGGATTCCCTTCGAGATCGACGATGCGTCCTTCGATCGGTTGGTCGGGCACCAGGCGAATCTTGGCCGGTATGCCAGGCTGAAGGTCGCTGAAGTGCATTCCCGCCATACCGTAACCTGGCGCTCGCGCAACCAGGCGCGCCAGCTTGGCCCAGTTCTTCGGCTTACCGTCGGAGAACTGCGACTTGCTCACTTCCAGGCGGAAATTGCCCTGGGCGTCGGTTTTCGTGCGATCCGGATCGGGGCGTGATTGAAACCACTCCCAGCGATGCCCCTGTAGCGCGACTTCTGCTCCTGCGACCGCGCGGCCCTCGGGATCAAGGACCTGTCCGACAATGACGATCGGTTTTTCAGGCGTCGTCGCGGACTGCTCAGGCACGTCAACCGGCGACGCCGATCTAATGGCGGGCACCCCGATAGGGTTCGTCGTAACGGGCAGCTCTGACTGTGTCTTCGCCGTCGCGTTCTGCTTCGGTTCGGGCCGCACGAGCGTGACGTCGCCGACATCTTTCGGCGGACCGGCTTCGACTGTGACATCCTCGAGCAGGCGACCGTACTGCTCGCCGCCACGTCCTTCGACGGTGTATCTGCGGCCGGGAATCAGCCCACGGATCAGGAAATTGCCATCATCGTCCGTGGCCAGCATGTAATCGGGACCTTCGTGCCGCGAACTGGGTATCCCTTCGCCCGTAAGCTCGATGCGTGCGAGCGCCGCCCCCTGCTTGTCAACCAGTCGTCCGCGAATGCTGCCGGCCGGTGCGAGCTTTATGACAAGGTTCTCGGGCGGCGATCCGGCCAGGTGATAATGCCCAGCCATGTTGCGCTCGGCATTAAAGAAGAACAGCTCGCGCGGCGCGTCGTGATAATAACCTTGCACGTGGAACGTGTTATCGCGGATCGCATGGGTGCGCCAGAAGTCACTGTAGTCGGCGCTGCTCATGATGCCGCCGGGGAGCGGCGCGCCTTGCGGGTCGACGATTTTTCCGTAGACCTCGAGGCCAGCCTCGATCGGCAACGTCAGCTCGATCGACTTGTCCGTGGACGCCGGATTGATTTCGCGAAGCACATGCTCGTTCAGATCGAACAGGCCCATCGGCACGGTGTCGTAGGTTTTGATTTCACCGCCCGAGCCGCCCGCCACGTTTTCTGCGCCCTGCCCCTTGCGATAGTGCGTGTGATCCATCGCCATATACGTCACGATGCCTGGGCCGGGCGGTATTGGCATTTCGAAGCGCCCCTGCGCGTCGGATCGCAGCTCGTAGGCCAATCGGGCGCGGGCAAAGCCTGGATATGATGACAACTGAGGATTCTTGGAGCGCGAGAAGTACTGCACGCGTCCAACGATCGGCTTGCCCGTGACTTTGTCGATGGCCTGACCGCGCAGCCAGATCCCCTGTTTCAACCGGAAATCAAGATCCGACGCCGGGCGATCCAGGGCCAGCGTTACGCCAGCGCCCACTGGCACGTAGCCCGAGGCGGTTGGGGGCCATGCCAGAATTTCTTCGCGCTTGCCGATCGATAGCCCCTCAAGGCGGTAGCGACCGTCGGCATCGGTCTGCGCCGAAACATAAACCTTTCCGAAGCCCATGAAGGTGCCCGTCTGCCCCGCAGTGACTGTTACGCCAGCGACGGGTGCACCGGTGTCCGCGTCCGTGATTCGCCCACTGACCGGCTTCGAGGGACCGGCGGCAAACGTGAATTTGTGGGGATAGACCGTGTCGCTTCTCTCAGCCCCGCCCATGGTACGGTCGGAGAATTCGCCGAAGCGGAGAATTTCGCCAGCGCGGGTGCGCGTTTTTACCAGGCTGGCTTCAATGTCGGGCCCCTGAATTAGCAATTTCGCGACGCGTTCCCGTCCGATGCCGCGAACGGTGAATCGTCCCTCGGCGTCGGTTTTGACATCAGGCACGATCGACGGCAGTTGCCAGGTGTTGATATTGACCGGAAGATGTTGATTGCGCAGCGTGTAAAAGTTTGCCTTGCTGTCGACGGCCGCCTGCTCCCAAGAGTCGAGAGTTCCGCCCCCCTTCGCGATGCTATTGAGCATCACGTCATGCAAGCGCACCCGAGCGCCGGCGACCGGCTTGCCTTCGATCGTCAGCACTTGCCCCACCAGAGGAACGTCGTCCCGCACCAATTGCAGCACGGATGGACCTTGTTCGGACCGACGGGCGCGAACGTTCTCGACGACTTCGGGTGACAGATGTTTTATGGCTTCGCCCGTGGTTTCGAAGTCGATCGAACGTCCCTGGGCAAAGCCACTGCCTGGGGCCGTGGCTACGATACCGCACGAATAGCGAGAGTTCTCGGCAAGTGCGTCAAAGTCCGACGTCCTGGTCGTGAAATCGAACCAACCGTCGGCGTCTGTAACTGCCAGCGGGGCCAGATCGCCGCGTGGCGCTGCTCCCTGTACCCAGTAGTGAAAGAATATCTTGGCGCCCGCCGCGGGTCGGCCGTCGGGATCAACCACGCGGCCACGATAGCGGAGCGTGAGGTCGGGCTCGGGCGTGATGACGGCCGCGATCGGCGGCGCTGCGGTAGAGTTTTCGTTCGGTGCTGATTTGGGATTAACGTCGGCTGGCTTCTTGAATTCCACGGCCGGTGGCGGATTGAGTATCACCGGCTCAGCATCAGCGTTGTCAGCAGTGCCACTAGCGGCTGCTGGGGCCGCATCCTTCGATTTGTTCGCCGACGATGCGCCTACCGCTACTTTTACAACCGGCTTCGACTTTTCGTCAGGCGGAACGAGGGTTATGTCTCCCAGGTCTTTCGTCTCGCCGGCCGTTAGGCTGAGATCGGCGAAGACCCGGCCGAGATCGTATATGTTTTCGCGTGCTTCGACGGTGTACTTTCGGCCTGGCGCTAAACCTTGAATATGGAAGCGGCCTTCCTCGTCGGTGCCGCCGCGGAAGTCTCGCTCGTCGAAGCGCGACGAGCAGATCCCCTCGCCGACGAAAGAGATGCCGGTCGCTGGTTCCCCTTGGCCATTCAACAAGCGACCTTGGACGCTGGCCGCGGGCTGTAATTGAATCGTCAGATCGTGCGGCGCCTCGCCCGCCAGGTGATAGTGCGCGGCCAGGTTCCGTTCGGGGTGGAAGAAATACAGGTCGCGCGGCTCGTCAGGATAGTAGGCCGAGACTTCGAACGAGTCTTTCTCGACCTCTCGCCACACTCCACTCAGGACCTGTCCGTTCATTACGCATCCCGGCAAGGGCTTGCCAGCGGGATCGACGATTCGTCCCGCGAATGTGGCGCCGGGAACAAGCGAAAGATTGGCAACGACCTCAGCCGCGTCAGGGGCAACGTCGATCTGCTTTACTAGATGCTTATTGTGTGAGAACAGGCCATGCGGGACGACCGGGTAGGATCGCATCATCTCGCGCTGCGAGTCCGCCGCGTGCGTCACGCTTTCGACGCCAGCCCCGCGCCGAAATCGGTCGTGCTCGCGGGCCATAAAGCCCAGGATGCCGGCGCCAGGCGGAACGGCGATCTGGAAGTTGCCCTGCTCGTCCGGCCGGCAACCATATTCGCCGCGGAATCGCGAGAAGCCCCGATAGTCCGACAGATGCGGGTTATCCCTGAACGCGTAATAGGCCACCTCGCCATCGAGCGGCTGCCCAGTGCCGGCCTCGCTGACGCGACCGCGCACCCAGATGCCGCGTCGCAACGTAAAGTCGCGCGTGGTCGGTCCTGTGCCGCTGGTCGTCACATCATCGCCGGCTGGCAAGTAGGCCGTCGCCTTCGAAGGCGTGATGTACAGCTTCGTTTCTTCGCCAATCGTCAGCCCTTCGAGCGAATATCGTCCCTCTGCGTCGGTCGTGGACGAGATATACGACTTGCCACTGCCAAGGAACATGCCGAAATGTCCGGCACTAACCTTTACGTCAGCGATCGGTGCGCCGGTTTCCACATCGGTGATGCGTCCGACGACGGGTTGAGCCGGCGCAATGACTTGCAGGAAGTCATTGGCCAGGTAGATCTCGGGGCGACTGCTGGCCGAGCCTTTGCGTTCCGACTCCCGCCACTGGTGCGGAACTTCGACCGTGTGTCCGGCCCGAGTTCGTGCGTGAATCGAAACCGTCTCTAGCCCCGGTCCGGCGATCAACAGGTCCACGACGCGCTCGCGGCCGATGCCATGCAGCGTGAAGCGTCCCTCCGCATCGGTTGTGGCGGGCAGGACAACGGGAAGCCGACTCACGCCCGCAAACAGCGGCACGACATTACGGAGTGAATAATAGTCCGCGCGATCTTCTTTCGCGGCCGCATCCCATGGCGCTAAATCACCCGCGGCGTTATACCAGACCGTTTGAACGGCCACGGTAACGTCCGCGAGTGGTTTGCCCTCCGTCGAAACTAATCGGCCCGTCAGCGGCGCGTCATCGCGCGCCAATTGCAGAACGTTGCCATGTTTTTCCGTTCCGAATTCTTCGAGCTTCTTGTCGTAATCGGAAAGTCGCTTCTGCGCTTCGCCCGTCGTTTCAAAATCCGCCGACGAGCCAGCGGCACAGCCGAAACCGTTAGCCGCGACAGTCAGCCGCGGCGAAAGCCATTGCTTGCCGATATCCAGCGGGAAGTCAGACTTTCGGGTGCTGAAGTCGAACCAGCCATCGTCCCCCGTGACAGGGCGCGGCCGCGCCATGTCATTCGGGTTGTCCTGATCGTGGAAGGAAAGCAGGAAAACTTTCGCCCCGGTCACCGGCTTACCGTCAGGGTCCAACACCCGCCCCCGATAGTGCAGCACTAGCTCGGCTTCGGGGAAATCGGCCGCCTTGGTTGTGTCATTAACCTCTTCCGCAGCCTTCGTCAGCTCGGTCGTGCCTACGGCCTCAAGCCTGACATCACCTAGGTCCTTCGCCTCGCCCGCGGCCACTGGAGAATCAAAGACCAGGTCGCCGAAAATCACGTTCGTCGCAGCACGAGCCATGTACCGCCGGCCGGGAACGAGACCTCGGATGCGAAATCTACCGTCGTCATCCGTCGAGATGGCGAGTTGTCCCAGTCGATCTTTAGGGATATCGAACCAACCGAGCCCCACGTGCGGCAGCGCGGCGCCGCTTTCGTCGAACAAGCGGCCGCGCACGCTAGCGGCCGGCGTCAAGACGACCGTTAATTCCTTGGGAGCCGGTCCTTCCAATCGATGGTAGGCAGCCAGATCTCGGTCCGAGTCATAAAAGAATAGATCGCGAGGCTCGGTTGGGTAGTACGCCAGAACATCGAAGCCTTTGCCATCGACCGTCTCCCAGTATCCGTCGCGATACGTGCTGCCGCACTCAACCTGCGACAGCGCACGCCCTTCACGATCCACAAGACGTACGGATATCGTGGCGCCGGCCTCGGGCAGAAGGTTTACGTCGACGCTCTTTGCGTCGTCGGCGGGATTTACCTGCGCGAGAATCGTGCAGTCTTCCGGCATAAAAAGGCTCGGCACGGCGGCATAGGTCGGCGGGTTGCCAGGACTCATGCGCGGCGGACGCGTGATCGTTTCGACTCCCGCGCCGCGGCGGAAGCGCTTGTAATCGGTCGCCATAAACGAAATAACGCCCGGCCCCGGCGGAATCGCGAGTTGATAATTGCCGGCTTCGTCAGGGTGGCATCGGTGTTCAGAGCTCAGCCAGATGAATCCGGGATACAGCGACAAACTGAGGTTGTTCGCGAACGCGCGATAAGTCAGGACCCCCTCCAGCGGTTGCCCGGACTGCTTCTCAGTGACTTTGCCGCGCAGCCAGACACCGCGTCGCAGTGCAAAATCACACGTCGCCGGCTTTTGGAGCGCCGTGGTGACGCGGGCTCCGATCGGTACATACGGCTCGCCGCCCGGCGGCGTGACGTGCAAAACCTCTTCCTGCCCGACGATCAGGCCGTGCAACGTGTAACGCCCTTGGTCGTCGGTCTGCGTCGTGATGCGCGGTTGAATTCCGCCCGGGCGAAGGTCAAACTTGCCACCGCTGACCAGGACCTGGGCCATCGGCTTTCGCGTTTGCGCATCAATCACGCGCCCTGAAACGGGCTGCGCGTAGGGAATAACCTGCAGGAAATCATTTCCTAAATAAACCTGTCGCGGTTCTAAAGCGCGCGGCGTGGCCGCCCATCGATACGGCAGCGTAACTGCATCTCCGTTGCGCGTGCGCACGTGCAATGGAGTGGCTTCCAACGCATCTCCCGTGATTTCGATATCCGCCAAGCGTTCGCGACCCACGCCATGCAGAGTAAAACGTCCGTCGCGATCCGTAATAGCCGCTGGCAAAATCGATACCATATCATTGGGAAAGCCGCCACGCGGGACGGCGCGATACTGCGCATCCGCGTCGGCCTTGGGCTGGCGGACACCCGTCTCCCAAGCATCCAGGATTCCCTCGGTATTGTAGTAGACGCGCCTCGCGACGACGCGTGCGCCGACAAGGGGCTTACCTTCGGTCGAGACTAACCTTCCGGTCAGTGGTGCGTCGTCGCGCACCAATCGCACGATCGGATCATGCTCGACTAATTGCTCGTCGACCCGACGTCGCGCAACATCTGACATTCGCTTGCGCGCTTCGCCCGTGGTTTCGAAGGCCAGGGACGCCGCCTGAGCGCAACCAAAGCCGTCGGCCGTGATCACGACTCCGGGCGCAAGCCAGCTTGTCGCGACATTAGGCTCGAAGTCGCTGCGGCGGGTTTGGAAATCGAACCAGCCGTCGGCGCCAGTTGCCGCCATACGTCGTGAGGTGCGATCGAGCTGCCGCCCCCAATCGTCGAACGTGAAGAAGACCGCCGCCCCGGCCAGCGGCTTGCCGTCAGGATCCAACACCCGCCCCCGATAGTGCAGCACTAGGTTTGCGTCGGGCACGGCGGCGACTGCCGTGGGAGGCGTGCCGGACGCGACACTCTTTTCGTCTGCATTCTCATCGTTAAGGGGCGCGGTCGCGGATTCGGCGTCGGTCTCAGGGGCCGGAATGCTCTCTTCGGCATTCGTGGATTCAGACGAAGTCCCTCTTCCTGCCGGCCCCAATGCTCCGGTACCCACGGTCGCCGCCAGCCCGCCGCCGACGATCAACGCCAATGCGGTCAAGCTGACCGAAAGTGACAGCCGCCGCGTGCCGTCGAGAATCCGCGCCACGCGCCGCCCCAACAGTGAACGAAACGTCACCAGCGGCACCACGGCGGACGACGCCGGCAGCCACGCGCGCTCGGCCAAACTCACCAGGATATCTGCATAGGCAGTCCGGTCCGCGCCGTGCTGGACGACATAGTCGTCGCACACTTCTTCGGCCGTGGTTTCCATGCGTCGCGACAATCGCCAGACGAGCGGCTGAAAGAATAACAGTGCCGACACCGCCTGACGCGCGACATTCCAAAAACAATCGCGCCGCCGCAAGTGCGCAAGCTCGTGAACGAAGACCGTCGCCAGCGGAACGTCAGGTAGTTCGTCCGGCAGCAGGATCGTAGAGTGCAGCACGCCGGCCAGGCACGGCCCCGGTACGAAGGGGCTCGTCAGCACGGCAGGTGGCCAGACGCCCATCTTTTCAGCGAGTTCCCAACAGAGCTGCTGTTGCTCGGCGATTGCCGGCACTGCTGCTCGACGCAGTCGCAACAAGGCGACGTGGGCAGCAGTCAGACGTAGTAGCAAATGGAATGCGCCGAAAAGCCATACAAGCGCAACCGAAGCGACGATCGTGGCCATCGACGGGTTAATGACCAATGTTGGCACCATTTCGACAATCATGTCGGCCGATTCGGCCGCGGGTCGCGTGTCGATAGGCGGGACGGCAGCCGGAGTTGGTTCGAGCATCGATCCCGGTGCGGGCGATGGCGAGCTTTCGGGTGAAAGTCCAAAGGATTGAGCTTGCTCCGTCGTCGGGCGACGTTCTGTATCAGGCGATTCATCCTCGGTACGTGACAAGCCCGCTAAATCCGGCGCTGTCGAGGGCCAGGTTTCAGACGGATTGCCGGGCTCAATCGGCGGCGACTGCGCGACGCTTACTGGATCCGCCTGGTGGTAGACGGCCACCTGTTGGATCGATGCCACACGCAAGGCGGGCAGCGAAGCGATGCCCAGCGTCAGGCCAAATTGCATCAGCAGCCATGTTGCGAGGGGACAAAGCACGGCCGCGACGAGAGCCGTGCGGTAAATGACCGATGTAAATGCGGCGCCGCGATTAGCGAAACACCGTCCGGCAAGCAAACCGACACCGATCAGCAGTGTGGATTGTACGAACCAATGCCCGGCCAGCTCGCAGATTGTGGCGGCCGATTCGAGCAGCTCGATCCACATGGACGCAAGCATCATCGCAGCGACCCTTATTTGCGTGACTGTTCGTTGACCAGGCGACGAATTTCCTTCAATTCCTCAGGCGAAACTTTTTCGTTTTTAAGCAGATAGGCGACCGTTTCGCTGACGCTGCCGCCGAAGACGCGATCGACCAACTCGCGCGTGACACTGCGGGCGACCTGACCTTCGCGCACCAGAGGAAAGAAGATGAAGGTTCGCCCCTCGACGTCATGGCCGACGGCCTGCTTGACCTCTAAACCGCGCAGCAGCGTCTGCACCGTGCTATGAGCGATTGGCTCATCGACGTTGAGGGTGTCGGTAATTTCCTTCGCCGTCGCACGGCTCTGGTTCCAGAGCACCTGCATAATGCGCAATTGCACGCGCCCGAGCCTGACAGTCATGAGAATCCCTCCTGAAATACCCTCGCCGCTACATCATCTAGTAGACTAGATTTACCAAATAAGATGATAGCCTGCAAGGAAAATTCTTAGAAAGTTTCGCGGCGTCTCAACACGCGACGCTGCCACTGCTACAGAGACGCATTATCTAGCCGAAGTAGCAGGCGACCGGATCATGGTTCGGGCGTTTATTGCCAGAACTTAATGTGAATCGCGCCGGGTTACCTGGCACGCAATCACGGGGCTGCGCGACGATACGGATGACTTTTTAGCAAGCCAGCCGTGGAGATGTCCCAGATCGGAATGCCGAGTTGTCGCGCTGGCGATTCGGGCCGCAAACGTAGATCGCCGTGATCGACGTCCACAAACAGCGGATCCGCCGACAAGCTGTGAAGCTCGGCACCGCTCGGGCGTTGTTCGTCGATATGCCTTTGCCCCCACTGAGGATCGGCAGGGCACCAGTACAAGTTGTAATCGGTGCTGGTGTTCTTCAGACGGTCGCCGGCGCCCGTGGAAAGACTGCGATGCTCGACGATCGGCCAATAATCCGCGCGCGGCGACCAAATGATGTTGCGACTGATCCGAGCTCCCTCGATCGGCCAGGTTGGGTCTGGAATCGAAATATACCCGTGGACGATGTTCGGCTTTGTGATTGGCCGGCGGCTGGGGATCACATCGACGATGATGTTGTTGATGATGTGATTCGTCTCGGTCGTCGAAATGCCTGACTGAGCGCTGCGGACTTTGTACAACACGTTGCCGTCGACGATCGTCTCGTACTGGTCGTTGTCGCAGCGGATGCCCGAGGCCACGCCGTCTCCGTCAAGATGGTGAACATAATTCTGGTAGATGTGGTTCTCTTTGCCGGTGCCGGAGATATAAATCCCGTTGCCGTCCCCCATGGTTTCCATCACGTCGTGGATATCGTTCCAGGCCACGAGATTTTTGCGGCCGTGCATGTATTTCTCTCGGGCCTGCCACCACTCGCGGTGGACGGCATTCGAACCAGTGCCGGCGCTGGGCAAGCTGTCGTAAGCCGGCAGGTCGACTTCATGCGCGCGGAATGTGGCGTCCGACTCAGCAGGCCAGCCGGTCCGGCCGCTGACCGTGATGCCCGAGTATGGCGTGTTGTGAATCAGATTGTGCGTGACCCGGTTTTCGCCGCTTTGCCACACCATGATGGCCGGCGAGGCCCAGTATATTTCACCGATGTGATGCACCCAGTTGTTTGACACGTCGTTGTGATGATTTACATCCTTCGTGCCCGGGCCGTAACCGGCGACGAGGATTCCGACCCCGCCGGTATGGGCGACCTCGTTGTCAATCACACGATTGTCCTGGCAGGTGAGATCCAGCCGCAGGCCGGTTCCACCGGTGTCGACGAACCGGCACCTCTGAACGGTACATTGTTGAGCGCCGCGCAGACGCAGCAGGGCGCTCGGCGCATCAAAATGCTCCCACTTGTGCTGCAGCCCTCCCTTGGTGTCGCCATGCCAAGGCAAACGCTCGGCACCGGTGAATGTCAGGCCTTGGAAAACGAGGCCGGTGACGGGCTTATCGGCAGGGCCTTCGTAGTCAATTTCGCCTTCGACTCGCAGCAACTCGGTGAGCAGGGGAGCGATGATTGCCTCGGACGGCGTTCCATCGACAGGCCAGAGATACAGTTTCCGATCGGTTGCATCAATGACCCATTCACCGGGCTCGTCCAGCACCTCGAGGACGTTCTCGACCCAGGCTGTTTCGTCCATGAACTTTACCCTCCCCATCGGTCGCGACGCCGGAACCGCGGTCGTGGCTATGGCGGCCGTTTCATCCACTGCGGCCAGCGGAAGCAGGCACATTTCATAATCACAGGAGGGAATGATACGAAGGTCCGCATTCTTGAGGTCGGGCCATTTCTTCATAGCCCCCGCGGGAAATGCGAATCGATTCGGTGGCGTGTTCGGCGGCACGTACGCGACCGGCGCAAAAGGTTTCGACGACGCTCGGCGAAGACGCTTTTGCCCGTCGTACATTGTGAGTACGTTCGACAACGGTGCCGGAACGTCGGCAATCCAAACGGCGTCACGAGCGACCGGGGGCAGCAGCGGCGACCGCCGTTCTGGCTTGTGCCAGCCGACAATCGGAACGCCCGACGTGAAAGTTGGCGTCTCGTCCCCATAGGCCGCATAAGTGATTGTGCCGTCGGCCGGCGCCGAATCGTCGAGTGAAAAGACGATGGTGCTATCCAAACGATAGACGCCGCCACGGACCAGCACTCGGATCTGCTTGTTATCGCCTAGTTGTTTTAAGGCTCGCACAGCGTCGCGTGCCCTGACGAGCGTGGCGAAGGGGCCATCGCTGCGGTCCGGATTGGGAGCGTTCAACTTGCCCGACCATTGGTCAGAGCCATCCGCGGCGACAAAGAAATCCGCAGCTGTTTGCTCTGCTTCGGCTAATTGGCCGACAACCGAGCTGGCCGGCATCACAACAAACAATTGGCCGCAAACCAGGACGGCAAACAACAGTGGGCACAAGTATCGTCGCAAATCAGCACCTTCCCTATTCGGAAGACAGTTCAAGTTCGCCGCGTGCCGCGGGGAATGCTCCAATTTGGCGTTACTCGATGACGCGGCTTGAGCGATATTTAATCGACTTTAGCAGAACCTATGACCTGCAGCCTTCCCTCACCTATCGCACCGCGTATTGCACCGGCGCAGTGTTCACGACCTCGGGCGGAGACCACTGGCCGGTGACCACTTCGTCTTCCGGCCAATAGACCCGCAAATAGAGCGAGAACTTCCCCGCCGGTGCGGGCAGCCAGTTATCCTGCCACTGGTCGGGCGGCGCGTTCTGCTGCACCAGGATCGTGACCGAGCCATCGGGCTCTGACTGAATCTGCGGTGTTGCAACCCCGACCGAATGCCGGTTCAAGATGTTGGGATGCAAGGTGTGGTTTTCGTTGTAGAGTGTGAGCGACCAGTGGCCTTTGGTAGGGGGGAGTTGCCCGGCCGGGAACGTGATCCGATAGCTATTGTCTCCGCTTAGCCGTTGCCCTTCGGAATCCAGATCCTGATAAAAATACTTCGTCTCCGTGGGCTGATTCACGAAGATATTCGACTTAGCGACGGCGGCGCGCGTCAGATAGTCCGCGCCGAACGTGGCGCCGTTGACCGTGGTGGTCCAATTGTGCTTCGCCGGTTGACCAAGCCGTCGAAATTCGAACAACGGCTCGATCAGCTCCTGTTCCGCGACCACGGCCGTGTCGGTTAGCAACTGTCGGACCCGCTCATCGCCTGCGGCGCGCTCGATTAACTCGCCGAAATACGCATAGAGTGATTCCTCGCCGGGCAGCGGAGGAACTGTTGCCAGCACCTCGGGAAGGACTTCGAAGAAGTTCTTCGGCACGACGCGACCGCGCGGCTTGCCACCGGACAGGCTCGGTAACCAACGCTTTCGTGACCAATCGCACGATTCGAGTCGGCCACGAAACTGGCTCAGAGGATAGATCTGGATCTGCCCGAGCGTCTTGTCCAGCGAATCCGTCTTCGAGGATTCGTCCGAAAGCAAAACTCTCGGCAGCACATA
The DNA here is from genome assembly GCA_036499395.1 of Pirellulales bacterium. Taxonomy (NCBI): domain Bacteria; kingdom Pseudomonadati; phylum Planctomycetota; class Planctomycetia; order Pirellulales; species Pirellulales bacterium. The sequence goes on along the minus strand of DASYDW010000020.1, from coordinate 47,017 downwards.
ACCGATTTTCGTGGGGCAGCGCAGCACTCCGGTCACACTCGGCGGCGCGACTCCTTGCCAATCGGGGCCGGCGATCAAGTAAAAGCCGGGCTTGGTTCCGTACATCTTGCCGACCTGGGCAAAACCGTCGGTGCGCTGGTCGCCGAGTTGAAACAACCAAAATCGCTCGCCGAAATCCGGAACCTGCAGAATCACAGGGTCCTCTTGCAGGTCCAATATCCCAAATCCATAGATCACATCGGGATTCGGGCAGGCGACCGCTGTCATGCTGGACTTCACTCGATCCGTCAGCATGCAGAGGCGATTCGGGGGCGCGACGGGCGCGCCACCGCTTATGCCGCTGGTCCGCAGCCACGATAGTGCAGCGTGGCAATTCCGCACGTAGACCATGGGCCACGCCCAAAGATACGCCTGTCGTGCCGCATTGCGCAGCGCGGTATCGGAGTCCAACTTCGGAAAATTGTTTTCAGAGATCAATTGCTGAAGAGATTCAGCGACTTGCGCGGCGTTCGCCGCGCGACCAGAAACGGATTCAGCCGCGAAAACGCTTGCCGACTGCTGACCGATTGCTGGAATCACCAGCAAAGAGAACAAGATACGCGGGTGCATGTGTGTTGTAACCGTGGTAGCCGAGGAAATGACCAACGCAGGCGTTGACTACTTCTGGGCTACAACAACAACGAAACATGGCAGTTCGCGTAACGTCAGGTGATTAGGAGGTAAATTGCCTCAGCGCCGACCGGGAAGTGGTGCCCCCGCTGTCGGTCCGCAACTTTACTATACTTCGAGTGCTAGCTGAGTAAGCTTAAGACCCCTTGGAAAATGTCTTTTCGATCCGCTCGGGATCGCGGGGCGGGGTTTCCCCCAGATAGGCGGCAATTTCGCTGCGGCAAGGAGAGAGCTCCTTCCCCGGACATGCCGCTATGGAAGTTGAATCAGGTTGCGGAGTTCGTCTCGTTGACGAGCAGCGCTCGGACGACCTCTACGTCGTTGCCAACCTGCAGCTTCGTCAGCACCTTGGCCCGATGCTTGGCGGCCGTTTGAAAACTGATTCCCAGTTCCGAGGCGATACGCTTCTGCGATTTTCCGCTGACAATCGCATCCATGACTTCCCGCTCGCGCGGGGTGAGGGTCGCCAATCGTTTGCTGATTTCCGTCCTATGCACCTCTTGTTGACGGCGCTCAATGTCGGTGGCAATGGCCTGCTGGACGCGGGCGATCAGGAATTCGTCGTCGGCTGGCTTCTCGATGAAGTCGAAGGCTCCATTGCGGAAGGACTCGGTGCAGGTCGGCACGTCCGAGTGGCCGGTCATGATAATGATCGGCAATTCGATGTTGCGCTCCTTTAAGAGGCTCTGCAATTGCAAACCGGTCATCTGCGGCATGCGCACGTCGAGGATCAGGCAGCCTGGTCGCCGTGGATCGTACGCTTCCAAAAACGAAGCGGCCGAGTTCAGAGGTTTGGCAGCGAGGCTGGCCGACTCGACCAACCAATGCAACGACTTGAGGACGGCGGGGTCGTCGTCCACGAGATAAACGACCGCGTCAGTCGTCATGTTTGCCACCATCTTCACAAGACAATTGAAATCGGAATGTGGCCCCACCGCACTCGTTCGTCTCGGCGGTGAGCTGGCCGCCGTGGGCTTCGATCAGCGAGCGACTGATGGCCAGCCCCATTCCCAAGCCGTCGATCTTCGTGGTCATGAAAGCCTCGAAGACATCCACGCCATCCAGGGTGGGCAGACCGCAACCATTGTCGATGACCCGCACTTCGACCTGCCCTTTCTCCGTCCTGTTGGCCTCGATCAGCAGTAGTTTGGCGTGCGTCACGTCGTCCAGGGCGTCGAGGGCGTTAGTCAGCAAGTTAACCATTACCTGTTCGATCTGTATCGCGTCTCCCATGACCTGCAGCCGATGTCCGGAGCCATCAAAGACGACTTCCACCCCACGTTCATGTGCCTGGCCGGCGATGATTCGTAGCGCGCTCTCGACGACTTCGTTGACGTCGACAGGCACCCGTTTCGGTTCTTGCTTTCTGACGAATCGCTTGACGCTGCGAATAATCTCCGAGGCGCGCACCGCTTCTTCGGCAATGGAATCGATGACGGGCATCAACTCGTCCGTTTTGGCCACGCCGCGGTTCATTCTTCGCGCTGCACCCCGGGCGTAATTGGCTATCGCGGATAATGGCTGATTCAATTCGTGGGCAATGCCCGCGGCCATCTCGGACATGGTGTTCAGTCGCAGCATCTGCGCTAGTTCATTACGATGACTTGCCAGGTGCTCGACCGCCGTAAGCCGTCGATGCGTTTCATCGGCATGGTTCCATTGCGTCAAGTCGCGAATCGCACAGCAGACATGTGGTACCTCATCGACCTCGATCAGGCTGAGACTAATCTCGACGGGAACTTCGCCGCCGTCCTTACGCCGCGCGTACAGCTTCGTTCCCACGCCCATGCCGCGCACGCGGGGGCTGGCGAAATAACGGTCGCGATGTGCCGGATGTTCGCCTCGAAAGCGCTCGGGTAGCAGCATCTCGACTGGCTGACCTAGCATTTCGTCGGCGTGGTAGCCAAAGTAAGCCTGCGCCTGTGCATTCACGAGTACAATTCTGCCCTGCCGATTCGCGATAATCATCGCGTCAGGAGCCGACTCCAGCAGGGCATGGAACGTCGCTTCGGCACGCCGGCGATCGGTTATGTCCTGCAACTGCGCGATGAAGTAGCAAGGCTGCTGCGCGTCATCATAGACCAGTGACACGCTCAGCAAGATCCATAGCGCGTGTCCCTGCTTATGCACGTATCGCTTTTCGATATGGAAGTGCTCGCGTTTGCCGGCGAGCAATTCGCTGATCAGGCCAAAATCAAAGGGAATATCTTGAGGATGCAAGTTAGCGTCGAAGCGTAGGGACACCAATTCGTCCCGTTGGTAACCGAGGATCTGGCAAAGCGCGCGATTCGCACTCAGCAACTTTCCATTCAGCCCGACCAGTGCCATGCCAATGGCGGCATGTTCGAACGCGGCCTCGTACGCGGATGCACGCTCGGGAGATCCCTGCGACCAAGGCGACGGTATTCCATCTCTCTCAGGCTGGTCCGTTCGTAAGGCGCCGAGCAATGGTGTCAATGACTGGCTCTTCGACATTTGCATTCCCGGGACGCAGCCCACATCCCCGTTGTTGCCTCTTGATCCGTACTGCGCCGTTGCGGATGTCGCTCACGGTCGAGCTTTGGAAAAACTACGGTCGACGTGTGTCATGGCTCGTGCGGCAAATCTCGGACGCTATGGCTGCCGTCGGGGGGCCACACTAACGTCGAGCCAGTAATCCACGGGCAAGGTCGAAACTGTTCGCATTGCGAAACGTCCGGCCCGCTGATGAGCCGTTGGGGGGCGAACAATCTTCTTCGCCCTGGCGCTAGTACTACTACAAGCTACGCCTTGGCTCAATCGAGATTCGCGATGCGAAATATTCGCATATCATTGCCGGTGCCGCAAATGGGCACCAGGACGAACGCGGCGGCCGGCAATTTCCCGCCCAATCCGACGAATCAGAAAAGGCCCCCGCGTTACCGAGAAACTTGCGCCTACCGCCTGGTGGCGCCTACATTGGCGCGAATGTACTCGTCGTACTCTCGGCTAACGTCTCCCGGGGAACGAACCGCCCGAGCCAGCGTGGCCGGTGGCCGCGATTCGACGGCCTGGGCCGGATGCGAATTGCCCAGGATCCATTGCTCGCAGGCACGGATCGCCTGTGAGAGTAGCCTCTGCGCGCTGTGGCGAATCATTGACACGTTGCCCGCCTTTTTAGCTGGAAATGCCGTGGGCCTTACTGTTCGCTATTTCTCAGCCTAATCGGACGGACCGCAAATACAACAGCCAGCGGAGTATGCTACCCGCCTGCCCCGGCACCGCGTCTGATTGGGGGGCAGTCGTTCTCGAAAGTGCGAAACATTCGCATCGCAGCCATGTCCTAGGTTTGCGCAAGCGTTTTCACAAAACCAACTCGAGTTCGGGAACAAAATGACAGTCATCGACAGCCCCCTGACGCCCGGCGCGGTCCTTTACGACCTTCTGCGTGAGGCACGCGACAGCTACGAAACCGAGACACGTATCGAGATGCGCTACTCGTTCTGCAGGCTGGTATCCATTCGCGTGGGCGATACCCGCTATCCCGGTATGAGCCGCGAGATCTCGCAGTCCGGCATCGGACTGTTGCATCCCGAGAAACTGCCGCTGGAAGAGGTCGAGGTTTGTATCCGCAGCGAAGACACCGACATCTTGCTGCGGGCGCAGATCCAGTGGTGCAAGCCTCTCGGCGAGGGGTGGTATATCAGCGGCGGCGCGTTCGTGGACTTGGCGGACGCGTAAGCCTTGCGATCGACGCTGCCGCGTAATGCATCGCACGGCGTGGACGCCGCGCGTGCATATTTGTCGTGCGAATAATTCGCACGTCCCGCGCAGCGCAGCTCGTTGATCGCGATGCGATGCAACGCGCAGAGTCCGATGCGCAGCCAACTTCGGTCGCATGCGATGTACGAAGCGTGCTGCGCGACGAGGGTGAGCGTACACGTGACGTGATATTGACCACGCGCGCGGCCGCTTGTAGCTTCCGCCCCGACTCTACCTTGATCTAACTTTTCCCTGCCATTCTCGCCACGAGTGCCGCGCTCTGCGCGTCCGTCGTGGCGTGACTGGTAATTATTGCGCCCGGGCCGCAATATGCATTGTTCCAGCCATCGGAGGGCTGCCACTTTCGCCGCGAGAGCGATTGCGAGCGGTGCCGTGCGCGTCGTCTGGCCGCTGTGTATTGTCTTCGGCTTGTGTCAAATCTCTGCCGCTGACGGACCGACGCCCCGTGACACATCCGTCAACGGCACATCTCCGCAGTTAAGCCTCGAGGTGCGCGAACAGGCCGACGCGCGCGTGGTGCTCACTTTTCGCGCGGTTGATTCCGACCTGGACGTACCGAGCCTGAAGTGCTGGGGTTGGCTCGAAGCGGCTGACGGCTCGCGCACCCCTTGTCCCCCGCAAGAAACTCGCACGTCGTTGACCAACGGCGGACTCGAAGGAATCGTAGTCTGGTCGCAGCACGATGCCGCCAAATTGATTGCCCGAGTCGAGATTCGAGATATGGCCCATCATGTAACGTCGCAAGAGAAATCGCTCGTCGTACGGGGCGCCGCGCCGAACCAGTTGCAGATTCGTTTGCCCCCCTCCGCCGCGGCCGGAAAGCCTGGCGATTTTCTATTCGCCGGCATGCCACGCCTGACAGCAGCGCAAATGCCGGCCGCGGGTCCAAGCATTTCCGCGCCGTCCGCCATGGAGGGGACGGCCGAAAGCCTGGTGCCTCCGTATCCTGCCGATGACGAATTGCCGTTCGATGACAAACGCGGCGGAGGGCCGCAGCTTATCGATCCTCCGCTTGAGCTTCCCGCTCCGGAGAAGAATTTCCAGCCCTCGCCTGCCGCCGAGGTTCATTTGCGGGCCGCGCGCAACTCGGTCGCGCTGGGCAATCTGCCCGAAGCGCTAACGCGATTTGTCGAATACTTGCGTTTGCAACCCGACGATCACGCAGCCCGCTACGAATACGCAGGATTACTGCTTCAGCAGCGGCAGTTCGCTGCGGCGCAAACTCAACTCGAACGTTTGATCGCGGAGCAACCGGCGGTCGGCACGTATCGAATGCTGCTGGCGGACCTGCTGCTGCAACTGAAACATTACGACGTGTCGCGCGAGCAATTCCGCCGATTGCTGGTAGATCCGCGTTATGACGTGCAAGCCGCGGTCATGCTGGCCCGATCGTACCTGCTCGAGCATCGGCAGTCCGATGCCCAAAAGGTATACGAGGATTACTTGCGGCATGCCACGGATATGACGATCGACGAGCGGCGTTTGATGGCGCTGCTGCTCGTGGACATGAACCACGCCGCGGAAGCGATTTCGCTGCTGCAACCTCTTTATGAGGTTCATCGCGACGACGAAGGCCTGGCGATTGCTTTGGTGCAAGCGTACGTCCGCGCGAATCGGCGGTTGGAAGCTTTGGAACTGATTGGCGGGGCGGCCGCGCGGCCATCGAGCGATCGTGGTGCCTGGCTCAAGTTGGCAGAGCAATTGTATCGCGAGCAGGCTTTTCCCGAGGCGCGCGCCGTGGCCCAACAAATCCATGGTCAAGACCCGACGCATGCAACTGCGACCCAACTGCTGATTCGCACGCATTTACGTCTCTACGAAGTCGATGTGGCGCATCAACTACTGGGATCGTTCTCGGGCGATCGTGATACCAAGGATTTTCTCGGGGTACTCGCGGATTATCATACCGTGGTCGGAGACTACTCCGAGGCCATCGGCATCGGCAAGCGGCGTCTCGTCGAAGACCCGCATGACGTGCAGGCGATGATTTTGCTGGGGAATGCCTATCAAGCCTCGAGCCAGGTGCAAATTGCCGAGGAGTTGTTTCAAGCGGCTTTGCAAGAGTGCTCAGCGACGGACGAAGAAATGCGTCGCGAGATTCGCTGCCTGCTGGCCGGCAATTATCTGCGGCGACGCCTATTTGACGCCGCGCGGCAGGAGTTGGAGGAGCTGCTCGAGCAACAACCAACCGACGTGGCGGCCCGAATCCTGTTGATCGAAACGCTCATCAAGTCCGATGATTGCCCCACGGCCTTGCAGGTGGCGACCGAGGGACTGAAGGACGCAACGCCACGCGAACACGTGGCCCTCTTAAGCCAGCTCGGCTACATCTTTCTCGAACAGGGGCGCGATGGCGAAGCGGCCGAGACGTTCCGCGCACTGGCTGCCGACCATAACGCGGCGCTTCCCGAAATTGCCTACGGCCTGTACCGCTCGGCAACGACGCTCAAACAGCCACAATTGGCGCGCGAGGCGCTCGGGCTAGGCCCGTCGCCCTTGGCGCCGCCGGCAAGCTGGGGCGCCGGATTCGCGGATCGGGCCCTGTCGTATTGCGACTGTCGCTCTGCGGCGGCCGTGCTCGACGACGCCTTGAAAGTCGCGCCGGCGAACCTGAGCCTGCTCAATCGGCGCGGCGAAGCGGCGCTGCTCTGCGACTGCAGTTGCGGCACGCCCAACTGTCGCCACACTTTCCCAAAGATCTTCCACAAATTCGAACGCTGTCAGGCGGCATGCGTCTCGGCGATGACATTCTTTCAGCCGGCCGTGGCCATATCACCTACGAACATTCGCGCCCGGTTGGGCGTGGCGCGCACATTGAAGAAACGTTTGGAATACGAACATGCGCTGGCCGAGTATAAGACGTTGCTGAAGTTCATGCCGCAGGATGTCAACCTCGTCCGCGAAACGGCACGCATGGTTGAAGGCTGGAAGGGGATCGAGCGTTCGGGCAATTTCTACCTGGCGGCCCAGCAAACGCAACAACAGGGTGATTTACCCGGCCCAGAAACGGATCCCGCAGCCGGTGGTTTCGGCGTCGGCGCACTCGTGGGGTCCGATACACTAGAATCGCCAACCGGCGCCCCCCCTGCAGCTCTGTTAAGCACTGAGCTAAACGCCAAGTATCTGCGTGGCTGGAAGTTTCGGCAGGCCATTCCCCTGTATAAGGGCCTGCTCGAGATGGAGCCGACGAACGAGGCGGCTCTGTTCGATCTGGCGCAAAGCTATTCGGCGATCAACCGCACGCAGTGCGCGATTCAAACCTATCAGCAACTATTGGACGTCAATCCTTGCCACACAGACGCGATGACGGCGCTCACGCGCAACGAGATGGAATTGCGTCCCAAAGTGATTCCATCCTTCGACTTTCAGTACCAGCATGGACGTCAAGGGCTAGCAAATATCACCTGGCAGAATTACTCGCTTTCCGAGCGGCAGCCGCTCGGAGACGAAAACGAGTACTTCGAGTGGGGCTACCGCGAGCGAGTGCTCGAGCCGACCGACGATCGCCCCGACGTCGGCGAGGTGCCGTTCATGCATTGGCAGGAAAAGTACAACCTCGACTCGACGATCTATCTGGACCTGGCCGTCGAGCAGTACCAATACGGCATCAAAACGCGCCCCACGTTCAATACCGGCATCGACCTGATCAACAACGACGCCGGCACGATCACAGCCTCAGGTTTTCTGAAGAACTATTACGCCAACGGCGAGGCGATACGGCAAGACATCTACTGGGGTGGCGTGCAATTCGATGCGCTTTTTCGTCCATTGCGACTATGGACGCTGAGCGGTTTCTATCGTGTCGCGGCGTTTTCGGACCACAACTCGGTCAACTGGTTTAATGTCAACTCGGCCCATACGATCATGCAGGGGCGCAAGCAGCTACGCGGCATCATCGACTACACGTTCTATTCTTTTGCCCACCAGACGATCTTCGGCCCGAACCCAAACTCCTTGGTAGGCGCGCAGTTCCCTTATTGGTCACCGTCGGGCTATTCGTTCGTGACGTCGGGGCTAGAGTGGAAGCAATGGCTAAGCTGTGACACGTTTAAAGGGGGCAACGAGCGTTCGTACACGCTATTCGTTGGCGGCGCGGTCGACTCGAACGGCGACGGGTTTTTTCTTTCGAAATGGCGCTGGCAGCATGACTTCTCCCCCTGGGTCAGTTGGATGACCGACGGCAACCTCACCTGGTCCGCGAACGAGATCTATAACGCCGTCGGCGTCGCAACTTACGCAGTCTTTCGGATTCCGTAGTTTCGCCGTTAGCGGTTGGCCGCCGTTTTCGACATCGGCGAACGCGTGAGGTTACCCATCGCTCGCCCCACGCGTGAGGCTGGCTCGCTTGGCAAAGACTGCGGTGAAGCGTGGGCCAACAGCCATCGGTAGTGAATGTCCGCGGCCTTGAATTGCTTGGCCTGGTGCAGACCGTCGGCCAGCCGCAAACGGAGCTCGGCATCTTGTGGGTCGCGGTTCACCAGGAATTGCATCAGCGGTATGGCTTCCTGCCGACTACCGTGTTTGGCGACGGCATTCAGCAGGTTTGTAAGAAACCTGTTGTCATCATTTTGGGAGCGTTGATCGTAGATCGCCATTAGCTGCTTTTGCTGCTGGCCATCGAGCCGTTCGCATTTTGCCGCGGCGATCAAGTATCCGTTCCACAAGTCACGACGCTCAGGAAAGCGAGTGATGAGACGACTATACAGCGCGAGGCTTTCATCGAATTCTCGTTCCGAGAGCAGTACCTCGGCAAGCGTTTCTGTCACTTTGGCATCGTGCGGCGTGTGCTTGAGCACCTGTCGATAGGCTGCGGCGGCAGCGGGCCAATCCTGCCCCCAATATGAATTGTCCGCTATGCCACGCATGGCCGACAAATCGTCTGGTGATTTATCAAGGGCTTCCCGGCAAACGTTCGCAGCCCGTGCGAACTGCTTTTCCGACGAATAGAGTGACGCCAGGAACAACAGCTCCTTCGTCGATTGATCCCCACCGCGCAGTGTCGCGACGGCTTCGTCCAAGCGGCCGTCACGGTAGAGCACGCCGGCGAACTCCAACCTGGCCTCGCACGCCAGCGGCGCTAATTTCTCCAATCGCTCGAAGCGCGCGACCGATTCCGAAAAGTTCTCGAGCTGAGCCGCGTTCCGCGCCGCTGCCAGCAGCACATCACGTTGCATCGCCTCGTCAGGCAGTTGGTCGAGGTGCGTCAGCAGTTTTTCAAACGCTAGTTCGGCCTCGCCCTCGCGATGCAGCTGCTGCAAGCTGCCAGCCTTCAGGCCTAAGCCTTCAAGTGTCTTGGGAGTCATGCTTGAAACGTAGTCGTCGATCTTTGCGACATCTTCGACACGGTCGAGATCGACCATTACCTTTCGCAGCTGCAGCAGCCGTTCTTCGTCGGTCGTGCCCAAAGACTCCAGAGCATTCGCGGCCTGTGACAGTTGCTCGACCTGCAATGGCGAGACCTTGCGGCCAGCGTAAGCCCGTGCAAGCAACGCTTGCTCCTGCTGGAAATAGAGCACGCAGCCGGCTGCCACGGCTGCCGCGGCGCCGGTTGTGCCAACGACTAGGGCCATGGGCCGCTTTGTTTTCACCACCCGGCGGCGCGGTATCGAGCGGATCACGCCGGCTAAAGCCTTCGAGTCGTGATGACCTAGAACGGAATGCAGCAGGCTACGCGACTCTCCACAGAATTTGCGCAGCGCCAGACGCGTTTCCTGCACGCGTTCGCCAGCAATCGTGCGCGACTTGGCACAGGTGATTTCCGCCCAGGCTTCCAGATTGCCAAACGGAGTCGAAAATTCCAGGCGGACCAGATCGGTCGGCTGAAAACCGTCGGGCATCAGCAGGACGACCGATTCCGTGGACAAGCATTCCGTGACACCGTAAACCGGCGCTTCGGCGCCATGATGAATGCGGACGGGAAACTCGAAGGGCAATTCATTCGTGCGCGTCGGCAATCGTCGCGGCGCGGCAGACCCGAGACCAAACTGCCCTCCCTGAAACCGCTCGTAATGAAAGCTGACGGCGAATTGCGCTCCCAGCCACCACAGGACTTCCAACTGCTCCTTTGTCGGCTCGATGAATTCGATGCCGTACGCGTATGCCTGCGTCGTGCCGCCGCGTGCCGCGCGCAACTTGACCTCTTCGCGACGATGCCGGATCGCGCCGCGGCAGGTCACGCCTCGTCCCGCGGCAAGGATCGTCATTTCCACTTCGCCACACGGCGGAAACGGCTCGTAAGCCACCAGGCCCACGCCCCCTTCGTTAATGTCGCGCGTCACGCATTGTCCCGAGAAGTCCACGCCCAATTCATCGGTGCCGCGATACTCGACGTGCAGAGCAATCGGATGTCGCCAGGCTGTGCGGCGATCTTTCGAACGTAGGGCGCGTTGAACTACCAGCCAGGCCATATAGCAGTTCACGCCCACGAGCGCACCACCGACAACCAATTGCACCGGATCGTTCGAAATCGACAGGCAATATTTTGTCACGGCCCAGGCAACGGCGAATGCACTAATCGCGATCAAATAGATTTGCGGCGCCAGGTGCTTCAAAATGCCATTCGATTGACGACCGCGTTTGGCCGTCACGACGAACGTGGCCCGCTTGCGCTTGAACAACGCCCTCCACGTTGAACGGACCTGCGTCCAATAGCAGGCCATTTGCGTCAGTTCGATGGCCAGCAACCGGCCGTACCCGTTGCAGGCGACCTTTACCGCTGACCAGATCGCGATCAGATAAAGCACTGTGATGGCCAGCAATTGCCACGTCATGCGTTGGACCGGCGAGATGCCGGTCAGCAACATCGCGATCGGTGTTGCATAAATCAGCAACTTCTGTACACCGGTGGTCCACGAGAGCATCGAGCCGAGATAGCACAACCGCTGGGGGATTGTTAGTCCACGGATGGTGATCGGATTGTCGAAGGCAAAAATGCCGAGATTTCCTTCGCCCCAACGTAATCGCTGCGTGTTGAAGCTGGTGACGTCATCGGCCGCAATCGCGGCGATCAGCCGCTCGTTGACGAATAGGCTCTTCCAACCCTTGGCATGCATCCGCAATCCGGTATGCATGTCCTCGGTGATCGATTGTGTGGCGATCAGGCCGACTTCTTCAAGCGACTTGCGGCGGAACATCGCGGCGCTACCGCAAAAAGTAACGCCGTTCCAGCGATTTTTGCCGGGCTGCGTCACGTTGTAGAACAGCATCCCCTCTTCCCAGTACACCTTGCGCTTGTAGTCGAGCACTCCCTGGTAGGCATCGAAGTTGTAGAAGGCGTGTGGAGTTTGGACGAAGCCTAACCGGTCGTCGGCAAAGTAACCGATGAGTCGGTCGATAAAATGCGTTTCGGCAACGTGATCGGCATCGAAGATGACGACGAATTCGCCCTCGGTCTTTTCCAGTGCGTGATTAAGATTGCCGGCCTTGGCGTGCAGATTCGACGGGCGCGTGACATATTCGGCGCCGAGTTCCTCGCACAGCGCTGCCACTTCCGGACGCTTGCCGTCGTCCAGCACCAGCGTGCGATGCGGGTACGCGATGCGCAGCGACGCCGCGATCGTGCCGCGCAGCAGGCTGGGATCTTCGTTGTATGTGGGAATCATCACATCGACCGTACGGCCGGGCAGCGGCGGCGCCGGTTCAGGATTCGAAATGTCCCAAATCTGAAAGAAGAACAGGAACATCAAGAGTCCGCCGTACGCCTCGGCGCCGTAAAGCACCACCGACGCGACGGTAGCGTAAGGACCCGAGAAGTTCATCGTGTACAGACCGCGATAGGTCAAATACACGACGGTCATCACCGTGGCGGTGATCATTGCCGATCGTCGCACAAGCGGCTTGTTAAATACTTCGCCCATGATGATTCGCCAAGTTGAAGTGTGGCGCACGGCGTCAGAACGGCCGTGGCGTAGTTGTGCGATTGGCTAGAAACCGGGCCACTACTTGCTGCTGCGGAGCCGGATCGCGCATGTCATTGCGCGGCTGAATCGAGAGGGGATAATCGTGCCACCATTCGCCGGCGGCCCAGTAACATGCGGAAACCTTCGTGTGTTCGATCGAAGCGAGGGCGCGGCTCAGTACCTCTTGCCAGCCTGCGTCATCGCCCGGTATGCCAAACTCACCAAGGAAACCAGCGACCTGATTCCGCCGGCACCAATCGAGGAAGACGCGTAGTCGCGCGACGCCGCGCTCGGCAAGTCGCGGATCGTCGCGCAATTCGGCCACGAAGCTGTGGCGATACTTGCCGCTGGCGTCGGCATCGAAATAGCAGTGTGCTTCGTAGACCACGCGGTTCGCCGCATCGCGGATCCAAGCACGCGGACCATTGACTTCCTCGAAGCGATGGGCGTTGGACCAGCCATCGCCAGCGACAACGACCCAGGCCGTGCGATTCACTTCACGCACGGCGTCCACGCCGGCCTGCGAAATAGCCTTCCAATCCGAAGATTTCATGTCGTGCGGCTCGTTCATCAAGCCGAGTCCCATGACCGTAGCATCGCTAGCGAATTCAGCGGCCAGGCGCCGCCAGACGTCGGCAAACGCGGCGCGCGGTACCGGCACGGTACCGTCGATTTGCTCGTCGATGATCACCGTGCGCGCTTGATTCCCCTGTTTCAAGCGATAGCGGCCGTAGTTGTGCAAGTCGAGCACAACGGCGGCGTCGGATGCGCGAGCCCGATCGATGACCTCGCGCATCCGCGCCAACTCTGGGGAGGCAAGCGGTGCAAAGAGCCGTGGTTGTAGTCGCTCCCAACGAAACGGAATGCGCAGTAATCCCAGCCCGCGGGCGGCAAAATACTCAATTGTCGACCGTTGAGGATATTGATAATCGCGCCCATAAATGCCGGGATTCTGATTGGAAAAGCCGGCCCCTTCGGCGGCAAACTCGGCGCCGGCCAGCGAAACACCGCCACACAAACGCAACGGTAAGGCCACGGCTGGTCGATCGCTGCCAGTCGCGATGGCCTCGCTCGCCCACAGAGATGCACAGCCGGCGGCCGCGACGAACTCGCGCCGCGTGAGTTGATTTGCGCTATTCATGGTTGCGTACAATCAGAGGTGAACGGCCATGGTCACCCATCGCCGTGATGCTCAAACATGGGTCGCCAATCGCCGTCAAAACATGCGAAAAACTCGCAGCGGCAGGCGAATGAGGCCAAAACGCTCAAGAAGCGAGCAAGAAACGCCGAGCGACAGCCCTTTGCAGTCGGGCGGAAGTGTGGCCTACACGGTCAATGCGGCCGCTAAGCCTTAAGAGTCTTGGGGACAGGCAGGCTGGCACCGATCTTCTTGTTGAGCCGCTTGATGAAGTGCGCGGCGAGTGCAGGAGATTCCACTTCATAATTGTGATGGACGAAGAAAAAGAGCTTCTGCAATCCGGCCCTTTTCCATTTCGCGATTCTCTCAATCCAATCATCGAGACGGGCGCGATCCGATTTGGGATCGTTCGCCCCTACCCAGCGTATGAACGCCGTCGGGGTCGTCAGTCGCATATGCATCAGATCACGACGCCCCGCCGTATCGACGAGGACATTCGTAATGCCGTGTGTCTCGAGCAAATCGTAAAGTTTGGTTGAAACGGCAGGATCGTTGTACCAATCGGTATGGCGAAACTCTATCGCCAGCGGAACGTCGTGTGTCCAGTTCTCGGCGAACGTCACAACACGCTCGAAATCTTTCGGCCCAAAGTTATTGTGCATCTGCAGGAACGGCATCTCCAGCTTTTCCCGCAGATGCGACATGTTGGTAACGTTGCGTTTGACGAGTTGCTTGACGTTCTTCAAGCGTCGAAAGTGCGAGATCGTTTGTTCGAGCTTGGGAAAGAACCGGAAATCGTCCGGCACCGTAGCATTCCAGTTCTTGAAAGTCGCTGCTGGAAATAAGCGATAAAATGTGGCATTCAGTTCGATGCTATTGAACTGCGTCGAGTAGTACGCGAGTTCGTCCTTCACGCCCTTCGGATAGAGATCTTTGAGGTCCTTCTTATTCCACTTGGCACATCCGACGTAGACCTTGAATGCCTTCGCTTTCGAGGCTCGTTTCAGTACCTTCATGGTATCTGGATGATCTCGTGGGATTGTAAAATCAATTTTCTTTGGATTGTCGACCTTGCCGAATTTCACGTACGTTCCCCACTATTCACTCAGTTGGCAGACAGGAAAGCCTCGAATCTGATTATGTCGGTGGCACTGACCAATTCCAACCGCTTCGCATAGAGCGAAGATGCGTGGGGCGGCGGAAAACCAGGCGTGAACTGACGCATTCCCGCCCGTCGTCCGTTCTCGAGACAAGACGTCGCGGCGGTCCAAACAAGTTCTAAGATGGCCAATGCTCGGTTCGCCTAACCTCGGGCTACAGCGAGAGCACATCCAGCAGGATCGAGCCTTATGCCGTTGAACGCCCCGACTTGATGGCATCTGCCGAGGAGGATGGAGGTAGGTTGCGCAGACTGAATGCAGCCGGTGGTGGGCAATCAGGATTAACCCACTGAATGACGACGGCCCAACCCGCGCTGTCTTCGTCGTGTTGAAGATAGCCCTGGATGGGTCTTACGATCGTCCAGCCATCTTTTAGGTGGAGACTAAGCACGGGATCAAACTGCGTGCCATTGGCGACGGCATCAACATAACGCTCGACGCTCATGGTCGCGCTGTGCATGGCATAGCCGGGCAACCGGCTGGCCCCCACCATTCGCCAGAGACGTTCTTCTTGCACCAAAAAGCGCGTCTGATCGGTCAACGCGTGCGCAATCCCGTGATGCTGATGACCGGGATGCACCATGATATCCGCGCCGTAAAGGGTCGGTCCGGCAGGGTCGTGATCGAGAAACGTACCGCCCGACGTGAGAACGTCCCACGGGTCGTCGATGTGAAAATCGAACATTCGCAGGCGAAGCGTGAAATGCACACCTGCCACTTGGTTCAAGTCCACGTCAGCGGCGACGAACTGCCCCTGGGGAAAGACTCGGTGATGATCCTCTAGCTCCTCAACGGTATAGGGCGTCTCTGTGGGGTAGACAGTTTTGCAAATTTCGATGATCGCCGTGTAGTCGCCCGGTGCAAGGAGGCGAATCTGGTAGTTGGCCGGGAGCATGATGAGTACTACTCTCTGAAATCAACGTGGCAAACAAAGACGATCGTCGAAGTTCGCCCTATCCGAGCCGACTTCGGAATGGCCCGACGATTTCGGAAAAGTGTACCATGCTCAGAAGATTCGTACCGTTCAGTTCCGGAAACGATCGGCCCCAATCGGTGACGAGTTTTCTTCCGGGCGCTACCCCAATCGCTTCTGTCGAAGTCGCACACAATTCTTGAAAACCTACGTGCAGTCGGAAGCTGTATTGCTACAATCGGAACGAAGCATAGCGGTCGTGCGCCCTCTCGATCCCTTCCAACAGATATTGGTGTCAACATGGCCTCAGAACTCCTTCAGAACAAAGCTGAGGAATTGGTCCCCGGCACGGGCTTTACGAAAGCTCACCAACTGTTTCGCGAAACGGTGCGTCGTTTTGTCGACGAAGAGGTCAATCCCTACATCGACCAATGGGAGGAGGACGAGATCTTTCCCGCCCACGACCTGTTCAAGAAGGCCGGCGACCTGGGCCTGTTGGGGCTCTCCTACCCGGTCGAATATGGCGGATCCGGGGGCGACTACTGGTACAACATCGCGTTTGCCGAGGAGATGGCCCGCTGCAATTGCGGTGCAATTCCCATGGCGATGGGAGTGCAATCGGATATGGCCACCCCGGCCTTGGCCCGTTATGGAACGCACGAACTCAAGAAGCAATATCTCGAGCCCGCGATCACGGGCGATGCGGTGTGCAGCATCGCGGTGACCGAGCCCAGCGGCGGTTCCGACGTCGCTTCGATCCGCACCAAGGCCGAACGCGACGGGGGTGACTATGTCATCAATGGCAGCAAGATGTATATCACCAACGGCGCGCAGGCTGACTGGATCTGCCTGCTGGCCCGCACCACGCCGGGCACAGGCTATAAGGGAATGTCGCTGATCGTCGTGCCGACCGACGCAAAAGGTTTTTCGGTCAGCAAGAAACTGAAGAAGATGGGCAACTGGGCCAGCGACACGGCCGAGTTGGTCTTCGACAATTGCCGCGTGCCGGTTGCGAATTGCATCGGCGAAGAGGGAATGGGCTTCATCTATCAGATGCAGCAATTCCAGAACGAGCGATTGATCGGCTCGTTGGGGGCAGTGGCCGGTGCCGACAAGATCTTGAAGATGACCATCGAGTACTGCCGCGGCCGATCGACGTTTGGCAAGCCGCTGATCGAAAACCAGTGGATCTATTTCAAGCTGACCGAGCTAATCGCGGAAGTCGAATTCCTGCGACAGATGTGTTACCACTGCGGACGCCTGCTGGATCGCGGGTTGGATTTCACCCGCGAGGCTTCGATCGCCAAGCTGAAAGCCGGCCGCTTGGTGCGCGAAGTCGCGGATATCTGCATGCAGTTCCACGGTGGCATGGGCTACATGGAAGAATATCCGATGGCGCGCTACTTCCGCGATTCGCGCCTGATGTCGATCGGCGCCGGCGCCGACGAGATCATGCTCGGAATTATCGCCAAGTTCGAAGGAATTGCGCCCCGGCGCTAGTTGTATTAGCCGCGGTCAACAATACCCTCAAAGAAACAAAGAGCGGTTCAGGCGTCGAGGACCAACTCAGCCATGCGGGCTCGGTGGAAACTCGCGTCGCCGAAGAGGATTTCCGAGGCCTTGGAGCGCTTGTAATAGAATTGCAAGTCGTGCTCCCAGGTGAAGCCGATGCCGCCGTGGACTTGGACGCCGCGATTGGCCACCTCGCGCGAGGCGTCGGACGTATAGACCTTGGCCGTGGCGACCGCGCGTGCGGCACTTGCCGGTTCGGCATCGAGCGCCCAGGCGGCGAAATAGATCGCGGATCGCGCACTTTCGGTCCACAGCAACATGTCCGCGCACATGTGCTGCACGGCCTGGAACGATCCGATCACCTTGCCGAACTGCTGGCGCGTTTTAGCGTACTCGACCGCGTCTTCGAGAATCCATTGCATCCCGCCCAGCATGTCGGCGCATACGACTAGCGTGCCGACTTGCATCGAGCGTTCGAGTGCCGCGCAGGCCGCTTCGCCGGTAGCGAGCACATGATCGGCATCTACTGCGACATTTTCGAACGTGACGTCGTAGAGTTTGCGGGTGGCATCCAGCCCGACGGTCGGCGTGATCGAAACGCCTGCGGACTTGGCCGGCACCGCGAGCAGAATAAGCTCTTGCCCTACCCGCGCCACGCAAATCAGTAGTCCCGCTGCGCCGGCATCCGAGACGAACGACTTGCGACCACTGATCGTAAAGCCGGCGTCCTTCTTTACTGCCGCGAGTTGTACATCAGCCGGATTCCAACTGGCGTCGGCTTCGAGTAGAGCGACGGCACCTTGCAACTCGCCGGCGGTGAGCGACTGCAGGAATTTTGATTCAGGTTTTGCCTGTGCGACGAGGGTTGCCGCCCAGACCGGGCCGAGGAACGATCCGGGAAAACAGGCACGTCCCATTTCTTCAGCGACAGCGACAAGGTCTACAACGCCCAACCCCAAGCCGCCAGCTTCTTCGGGCAGATGAATACCTGGCCAACCTTGGTCTGCCACTTCGGACCATAACTCGGCATGCAGTACCTTGTCGTCTGCCAGCGACTCGCGAATGCGCGTCATCGGGCACACGCGGGCGAATAACTCACGCGCAGACTTTTGCAGCAGCTTTTGAGGCTTGGAAAGTTCAAATTCCATGATCGGAATGCCTTTGTAGGTCGAATGCCAAATGTGATTCTGTGAAGTGGACGGCGAGCTTTCGGCAGCGCGAAGAGAGCTTAGTAGCTGCGCGGGAGCCCCAACACGCGCTGCGCGATGATATTGCGTTGAACTTCGCTCGTGCCGGCTTCGATCGTGTTGCCGCGCGACCGCAGGTAGTTGTAGACGCAGCGACCGCCGTCAAAGTCCGTCAATTGCCCGTAAGGGCCAAGTACTTCCATCGCGATCTGTGCGTTGCGCTGATTCAGTTCGCTCCAGTAGAGTTTCTGGATCGATCCCTCAGGCCCGGGGACGCCGGTTTTATTCAACGTGCTCAAGCCGCGCGCCGTGTTCAGACGGAACACTTCTAGATCGACGTAGGCTTGGGCCAGTTTCTGGCGAAGCACCGGATCTTCAATGATGGGCCTGCCGTGGCGGCGCAGCGTGCGTGCCTGTTCGACCACGGCGTCGAGATTGCGTTTGAACGCCACATACAGACCAATTCCCAAGTTGGCCCGCTCGTTACTCAGAGCCGTTATGGCAACGTTCCAACCTTCGTTGACTTTGCCCAGCATGCGGTCGACCGGCACGCGTAAATTGGAAAAGAACACCTCATTGAATTCGGAATCGCCAGACATCATCTTCAGCGGGCGCACGGTGATACCCGGGCTTTTCATATCCACTAACAGACACGTGATGCCCTTGTGTTTGGCAGCGGCCGAGTCGGTGCGGACGATCAGCAGGCACAAGTCGGCGAAGTGAGCAAAGCTCGTCCAGATCTTTTGACCATTGATGACGAAGTGATCGCCGTCGAGCGTGGCCTTCGTCTGTAGCGACGCCAGGTCGCTGCCGGCGTTAGGCTCGGAAAAGCCTTGGCACCAGACCTCTTGGCCGGAGAGGATGCCGGGCAAGAAACGCTTCTTCTGTGCCTCGCTGCCGACAGCGATGATCGTCGGCCCGACCAGGCTCTGGCCGATCGTGGCCGTCTCGGGCGTATCGGCGAGCGCCATTTCTTCCTGAAATATGGCCTGTTCGATGAACGTTGCGCCGCGACCACCGAATTCCTTCGGCCAAGCGATGCCTGCGTAACCTCCCTCGAACAGCTTGCGCTGCCAATCCTTGATTTGTCCGTGGAAATCGGCCGCGGAATGCGCCGCATTCAATGCGTGCGCGCCCTTCGGCGGCAGATTATTTTTCAGCCAGGCTCGCAACTCGTCGCGAAACTTCAGTTCGCTGGCGGTGAGACTAAGATCCATAAATGTTGGCTCTCCAGATGCAGAGGTCTGTAGCTGTTACGAATGTTCTGAGGGGGTGGGGCGTTCCACGGCTTGCCAAAGCAACTCCGCCACGTCCAGGACCTGGATATCGCGTGCCCCTTTTTTCGCGTTGATGCCATCTTCGAGCATGGTCGTACAGAACGGGCATCCCACGGCCACGATATCGGCGTCGGTTTCCAGTACCTGGCGAGCGCGTTCTTGGTTGACGCGCTTGTCGGCCGGTTCGTCGACAAAGCTCATGCCACCCCCGCCTCCACAACAAAAGCCATTTTGACGACTTTGCGCCATTTCAAGGGGCGCGTAGGTCGTAGAGTGCTGTACCAACTCGCGTGGAGCGTCGTACACGCCGTTGTGTCGGCCCAGGTAGCAAGGATCGTGAAAGGTGATCTTTTTATCCAGCGGCATGTCAACGGTAAGCTTGCCTTCATGCACCAGGCGGGCCAGGTATTCGCTGTGGTGAAACACCTCGTAATGCCCACCGAATTGTGGATATTCGTTCCGCAACGTGTTGAAGCAGTGCGGGCAGGAAGTAACGATCGTTTTCGCCTGGTACCGATCGAGCGTGGCGATATTATCCTCGGCCAACTGCTGAAATAGAAACTCGTTACCGATGCGACGGGCGGGATCGCCGGTGCATTTCTCCTCGCGTCCCAGGATGGCAAACGATACGCCTGCCTTCGTTAAGAGTTGGGCCAGGGCGCGAACGATCTTCTGATTCCGCTCGACCAGTGCGCCGCCGCAACCGACCCACAGTAGAACCTGCGCCTCGCGCGCTTCGGCCATCGTTGCGATCGGCAAACCTTGCGTCCAATCGACGCGCGAAAAGGCGGTGCCGCGAAACGGATGAGCACGCGTCTCGACCGAGGTTAACGCCTGCTGCATGGTTTCCGGGAATTCGGCCTCTTCCATCACCAGATAGCGACGCGTGTCGACGATCTTCGGCATTTGCTCGATCGACACGGGGCAGGCCTCGACGCAGGCGCCGCAGGTCGTACACTCCCACATCGCCTCGGCGGAAAGTGCCGGAGTGACGCCGATGTAAGTCTGCGCGAAATCGGCGTTCTCCGTACGAGTCAACCGTTGCAGATCGAGAATGATGTCACGCGGAGAAAGCTGCTTGCCAACGCGGTTGGCCGGACAAGCCGCGGTGCAGCGGCCACACTCGGTGCAGGCATCGAAATCGAGCAGATCCTTCCAAGTGAAACCGGCGAGCGCGTGAATACCCAGTTTTTCCTCGGAATCGAAATCAACCTTTCGCAGAGTAGCGCCGATCGGCGCCAGCCGCGCCGTGTAAATATTCAGGGTCGACGTGAGAACATGCACCATCTTGGTGTAGGGGGCCCAAGCGAGAAACCCGAACACGAGCAGCATGTGCATCCACCACGTCGCCAGGTGTGCGCCCTGGATCGTCGTATCCGACATGAAACGGCGCGAGCCTCGTGCGACCAGATTCCCGAATGGCGACCATGCAGCCCATGGGTCGTTAGTGGCTGCGATGCGCCATCCCTCGACAAGGAATCCGGTCGTTAGGATGGCGAAAATAGCCGCCAGGATCAGCGATGCCTCGGTCGAATAGACAAGCTCGCGCGGCCGCGCGACCCAGCGGCGCAGCATCGCCAGGCCGACGCCGATGATCGCCAGCGCACCGAAGACATCGGTAATGAACGATTGGAAGATCAGGTAGAACCAACCACGCATGATCGGGATGCCGAAGTCGTAATCGAGCATCACGACCGTGGTCGCAATCGTGAGCACGATAAATCCCCAGAAGATCATCGCGTGCATGACGCCGGGGTACAGTTTGCGCCAGGTACGCACCTGCAAGAGAGCGTTCTTCGCGACCAACCCCAAACGCCGCAATGGCTGGTCCCACCGGTTTTCGTCGCGCCCGCGGCGCCACACGCGCACACGGCGATATATGCCATAGGCGGCGACGATCACGGTGGGCAGCAGCAGCGCGTACATCAACCACGCATGGCTGATGTTCCAGAAGACTTCGCGCGTCGCGGTGAGCGGGTCATTCATGCGTGTTGGCCGAGCTTGGCGGTCAAGGGACCGATAACCTTTTGATAGTCCTCGACCAGGCCGAAGCGGCAATGCTTGAAGATTGGCGCGTCGGGATCGCGATTAATCGCGCAAATCACTTTCGAGTCGGCAATGCCCATAATGTGCTGGCTGGCGCCCGAAATGGCGACGGCCAGATATAGCTCGGGCGCCACTTTTTTGCCGGTTTGTCCGACTTGCCAAGAGGCCGGGACCCAGCCGGCGTCACACGCAGCGCGCGAGGCCGCCATTTGCGCGCCCATTGCCGCGGCCAGCGCCTGCAATTGCTCGAACGGCCCGGGCCCCCCCAAGCCACGCCCGCCCGATACGATGAGACGCGCCTCTTCGAGTCGCACGCCTTCCTTCGCATCGGCGTGACTCGAAATCAGGCTGACGCGAGAATCCTGAGCCAGGCCCAAACTTAGCAACTCGACTTCGCCGGGTGCCCGCGCCGGGGCGGGCGCCATCGCCCGCGCGCGAATCCACACGACGGCCGGCGTCTTGGCCAAGGCAATCACGGCCGTGGCCTTTCCGCCATAGACACCGCGAGTCGCCCGCAACTGGCCGTCGGCAATCGCAACATCGACGGCATCACCCGCGGCGCTACCGCCCAAACGATGGGCAAGGCGCGCCGTCAATTCCTGGCTATAAACATCGTTGCCCAAGAGCACTGCCCGCGGCGCAAGCTGTCCACACACCGCGGTCAGAGCTGCCAAATAATTTTCAGCGTTGTACTCGGCCAGCAATTCATCTTCGACCAGCACGACCTTGTCGGCCGCGGTTCGCGCGGCTTCGACTGCCGCGGGGTCGACTGGCCCGACAACTACGGCGTGTAGCTTCTCTCCGAGGCTTTCGGCCAATCGGCGGCCCGCTCCGAGCAGTCCTTGTGCCGCGCGGTCCATGCCGGCGCGGCCCCACAAACATGCAACAACGTCTGGCACTGTATCTCTCACTATCTCGGGTGGTGATTAAATCGAACGGATGATCCCGGCTAAACGCTCGGCGAGAGCGTCGACCTTAGCTTCCAGCGTATCGCCGGACAGGAACTCGCAATGCGTTTCCTTGACGGGCACAAAAAGGTCGGCGATGTGGGAATAACCGCCGTTCGAATCGACGTCGATCCCTAGCTCAGCCAACGGCCATTTCGTCAAAGGCTTGCGGTACGACTGCATCACATCACGCGTTTTCGGAATGCGCGGCACGTTCTTATCATGGTTCGTGATCGTAATCACGAGCGGTGTCGACGACTCGAAGCCTTCCCAGCCGTTGTCGGTTTGTCGTTTGACTTGCAGCCGGCCTGGTTCGGTGCCGGGCGCGAACGACTCGGCGAACGCAATGCAGGGCGTGCTTAATTCTTCGGCTAAGAGTCCACCTGTTTGGCCTGCCCCCCAGTCGCCCGCCTCGCGCCCGACAAGCACCACGTCGAACGGCTCCAGCTTGCGAATGCCGGCGGCCAGCGTGCGGGCGACGAAAAGAGGATCGGGGTTTTCGATCGGCGATTCGAGCAATACGGCCTCATCCGCCTTCAATGCGAGTGCCTTTCGCAGCACCTCTTCCGCCTCGACGCCCCCGCACGTTACGACCGTGATTTTGCCGCCGTGGGCGTCGCGAACCTGCAGCGCCGTCTCGAGTGCGTTTTCGCAGAAAATGTTGGTAACCAAGTTGGCGCTGCCGCGTTCGGCTTGGCGTTTTGCGCCATCGACGCGAAAATCGCGAGCAGGAATCTCGGGGTCGAGAATCTGCTTGATACAAACGATGATGTTCATGCTGGCGTACTTTTGCCTTTCGATTTCAACAGTCCGCCGGTAACCAGGCGGACGATTTGTTGAACAACCTCTTCGCTGCTGAGCGTCCCTCCGACGCGAAACCATCGCGGCAGCCAAAGCAGCGTGCCGAACAAGCTGAAGGCGGCGACGGTCGTATCGACGTCGCGCAATCGGCCACGATCGTTCAACTCATCGAGCGTGCCGCGCACCAACTCGAAATATGCCCGTTTGCGGTCCAGGATCTGCTTACGATGCTTAGGTTTCAAACCGTCGATTTCATCCGTCAGCAGGGTGATCGCCTTGTTTCCCTCGGTCAGCAATTGTGCGTGCCGGGTGACGATGCTCAGTAGCCGCTGCTGGGGATCGGATAATTCGCGGGAAGGCTCGATCACCGTGGTTTCGAGTCGTTCCATGGCGAAATTGATGATGGCGTAGAGCAAGTCTTCTTTGCTTTCTACGTAGTAGTACAGTCCGGCCTTAGTGAGATCGACGGCCGAGGCAATGCTGCTCATCGAGGTGGCATCAAAGCCCCGCTCGTGAAAAATCTCGGCCGCCTTGCCGTAGATTTCGACCGCGCGATCGCGTTCGGATGCCGCCGGCGGCTTTTTGGTTTTTAACGTTGCCACGTATGTCCGTCGTCAAACCGAATCATCGAATCTCGAATTCTACCGACCGGTTAGTAGAACAGCATTTCGAGGCCGTTGTCAACTTCTAGAAACGCGAAGTGAGAAAGTGGTTCGAATCAGCGCATGCGGCGCTGAACAGTGCATGGCACGCGTATCACCCAATACGGGGCGCTGCCAGAGCGACAGAAGGTATGAGCTAGGGCACCAAAGCCGGAATTCCGTCGTCGCGAGTTGAAAGTGCCTTGAGCACGGTGACATCCATGTTGTCGTTGAGAAAGTGGACAGCGCCGTCGGCGACCGCCGCATGCACACCCCCTGGATGCGATGACACGAGGGGATTGTTCGGCCCGTGATCGTTGATAATCCCCGGTTGCGTGTAATCTCGCATATTTGGACGGTAGCGGACTGTCGTAATATTGTAACTCATCTTCGGTTTTGCGGGATCCGCTGCATACTTCGGCGGTGTGCCCAACTCGAAGGTTCCGGCAATCCATCCCAGCGGAAGACCTCCGTCGATGCGCATGGCAACTCCGTTGGCGTTGTACACGTTATCCGAACATTCGCCGACAGCGATGGTGTTCGACAACCCATCCGTCACCTCGGCATAAGCGATGCTGCGATTGGGGACGAGCATTCCGCCAGCGGATATCTGTCCCAGATTGCCGCCCGGGGCGCAACAAGTGTTAACGCGCGTCTCGGGAAACCCCAGATCGTTAGACGCACCTGAGATTCCCACGTAAGAGGGCATTTGCACTGAACTAATTCCAACCGGGTACATCTGGTCCAAAGTGCTCGAAGGGCAAGCCAAACTAGGAATTTGCAGTCCATTGACGACTTGCGCATTGCCCGCATGTAAAAGCAGGAAGCCGGTGGAAGATCCAGAATAGTCGAGGCGATCGGAAACGGCTGCTTGCTCGAGGAACGGCAACGTCGACGCCCACCAGGACATTCCACATCCCGCTTGCCCGCTGACGCCGATCGGGCCAACATGCTGCGCGTTTTCATAGCTCAGCAGCGCTAAACCGATCTGCTTGAGATTGTTGGCGCAGGTGGCGCGGCGACTTGCTTCGCGCGCCGTTTGAATCGCGGGAAGCATTAGCGCAATCAACAAACCAATAATGGCTATCGACGCCAGTAATTCAACGAGCGTGAATGCCGATCGCTGATTGCCGAGGGGCTGTTGGATCATTCGTCAAGCTCAACGATTCGGCCGCTGACGAAAATATCGCGCGCCGAAAAGCGCCGCGCCAATGGCGAGCAGCACGACCCCTGTCGGTTCCGGCGTAACGGTGAAGACATCGACAACCCCCACGGGCGCGTCGCTGAACAAGCCGAGTCCTGACGTAAATGACCTGAAGTTGAAGTTCGGAAGAGGGGTCGTAGCGGGATAAAGACTACTGTCGCCAATGAACGTGACGTTAAACAGCCCAGCGCTTCGTGCCGTGCCATTCACGACCAGCGAGGAATCGAGAGCCGGCGTTATTGCGCTGGAGAAGACGATCGAAAACTCATCTTTGACCGTGTGATCTGGCTGAACAATATTATTGACAATTTCCACCACGTAGTCGCTGGCACTGACCGTTACTCCACCGATGGTGGCATGAAATCCGTCGACAATATGCTGGTCATACCCCAAACCCGAGTTGAGCGTTCGCGTAGCGGGGGTATCGGGATCGTAGGAGAATTGGCCGGCAATAACGGTTCCAGGGATCGTCAAGCCGTAGGGCTGAAGTGGCTTCGAGAGCATCGTGCCTTGAAACGAATATGTGAGCGGCGTGGCCCACACTGAGGTTGATTGAAGAGAAACGAACGCCAACGCAACTGCCAAGAATATCGATCGTCCAAACATAGTATTGATAAGCCAATTGATTCGAAATGTTGTTGCCAAGATTCTCTGTTACGCACGGCGTCGATGCATTGCGCGGTGCGACAATCCATGGCGCTGCGCGACAACCGACGAAATCCAGCATCCAAGTAGTAAGGGGCGAATGGTGGGTCAGTCGGTGACGTGGCTGGGCTAGTTCCTGAACCAAGCGCCCAGGAAATTCCTGGAACGACACACCAATCTGACCTGAATAGTCGTCGCGCAGATGCATCGAATCATCGATGCGCGCGAAACCTCGCTACTAATGGACTACACCGATTTGAAGGTGATTTGCATTAGCCGCCGAGGAGGGAGAGCCCCCTCCCGCTGGACGAGACGAGGGGTGCAGAATTAGCGATAGTCTCACCCATCGCCTGTTTCCTGTCAAATAAAAAGCGCCGATATCTCGGGCAAGATCGGCGGCTCTGGCCTGCTCCCCAGGATTATTGGCGGACCACGATCGGGCTTTTCGGTTAACAGGATGAACGCGTCTTGTTGCTTGGGGGGCCGAGCGACTCGATGCCTCGTTTTCCTACCCTTTTCCGAGCGGTCCGAATATGCAATCGAATCAGGCAGACGGCGCAAGTCACCTCCCTATTGAGAATTATGGCTGGGACGAATCCCGTCCGACCAGCAAGGAAGGCGTCCTACCTAGTCGATCGCAGGTGACGGTCGTGGTCGTCGACAAGGAGCAATTGGTTGCTGACCTCATGGCCAGCGTGATTCGGTCATTCGGCATGAATGTCGTGGGAGCCTTTTCCAGCCTTGATCCGTTCCTGAATGCCGTTTCGCAGCGTCCGCCGTCGCTGGCGATCATCGACGCAAGATTGCCGGACGTGCAGCAGGCCATTGGAAAAGTCAGGTCCCTGACGCCGCGCGTCGCGTTTGTGGTCATGGACGACGTTTTCCGAGATTACGGACTCAATCGCGCATTATCCTGCGGGGCAGAAGGCTATTTGACCAAACAGGATCCGCTCGAAAAGCTCGAAGCCGCTCTCGACGTTATCTCTACGAACGTTGGGTCATCCCGCCTCTTAACGGCAAATCACCGGGGTAAGCGCTGCACGCGCAATCCCGCCTTTCTGAGTGAACGGGAAATTGAGGTGCTCCGGCTTCTCGCCACGGGTCTGACCCTGCCTTGCTGCGCTTTCGCACTGGGGATCAGTGCCAACGCGCTGGAGAACCATAAGGCACATATCGTTCGCAAAATTAACGCGCGCCGCACAGAGGCAGCCTGACTTTCTGGAGGTGACTCAGGACGAACTCGCTACGGCGCCGCGCGTTACTTTCCAATCATCTTCGTGGATCTCGCCGTCGCAGCTAGCAGTTTTGTGTGAAAATGAGTGGCCTATAAGGCTCGTGTTGCTGGGACGACACCACGACGCAGCCCGGTCTCCCGGGTTAATGAGTCGGACGTCTGCCGAGGATCGCTCAGAATCCTTGTGAATCCTCGGCCCCAGCAACACCGACCAGCAACTGCCCCCGGCCAAATCGACGACAGGCTACAAACGTGATTGCTTGACGAACGGGGGATCAGGCGGCGCTATCGCCTCTGGCGAATCGCAAAAAACGACGGCCAGCCGCCAATCTCGCTGCAACCTGGCATTTTTCGAACGAGGTCAAGGATGCGCCTTCCCCGGCAGACGCGGAAAACCTTTGCAAATCAAGGGTTACAGCCATTGCCACCTGGCGAGATCGAAGATAAACAAGATGGACTAGCGTCATTTATTTAGTCGTCTTGCGCCGGATCTTGTTGCATGTCACTTCAGAACTCGGTCAGCGAATGGCTTTGCTCCTTGAAAGCTGGGGAAGTTGCGCACGTAGCGAATCTCTGGGACCGGTATCGGGAACAGTTGGTTGAAATCGCAAGTCGACGCCTTGCGGGCAAACCCAAAGCGGTCGCCGATGAGGACGATGTTGCGCAGGCCGTCTTTTTTAGTCTGTGCCGGGGCGCCTTAGCCGGCCGCTTCGACAATGTAAACGATCGTGATGAGCTATGGTGGCTGTTGTTAGCGATTACCAAACAAAAGTCGGTGGATCTGATTCGCCGCAATGTTACAGCCAAACGCGGAGGCAACCGTGTGTATGCCGAGTCGGCATTAGCCGATAGTAACGCCGCGGCAGGGCAATTTTCGTTCGACCAACTTGTCAGCGACTGCCCCACGCCTGAAACACTCGCGATTCTCGAAGAGCAAAGTCGGCGCTTGCTTGGTTTGCTTCCGAATGCCGAGCTCGCTAAAATTGCAGCTCTTAGAGTAGAAGGCTATTCTGTAATTGAAATTGCTAACATTCTTTCTGTAAGTAAACGCGCCATCGAGCGTAAGCTGCATTTGATTCGTAACGCGTGGAGCCAGGAGTTAATCCATGCGAGCTAGAGAGCATAATCTTCGTCAGGCACTTGTCGGATTGAGTGTCGACCTGCAGATCGACGCCATCTGCGATCGCTTCGAAAAGGATTTGTGGGCCGGCAGCCAGCCTGAGCTAACAGATTACCTCTCCTACGTCGAAGAAGAACACCGCGGCCAATTGTTTGTCGAGCTGTTGCTGGTCGACTGGGAGCTGCGCAGTCACGATAAAGACGCGTCGGATTGGCGCGTCTACATGACCCGATTCCCGCATTACGCGTCGCAGATCGAGGAAGCTCGTTTAAAACATTCCGGCGAGCCCGCTCCGCCGCCGAACGTACTGGCCCCTTCGCGTCTTGGCCACTTTCTGCTTTTGGAAAGCATTGGCGAAGGAACGAGTGGCAAGGTCTGGAGAGCCTTTGATCCGCGGTTGCAGCGAACCGTGGCACTAAAGATCCCGCATGCGCACCGGCTGACGGACAATGCCCTGAATCGCTTTTTGCGCGAGGGGCGTGCCGCGGCACAACTTAGTCATCCCCGCATCGTGCCTGTATACGAGGTGGGCAAGGAAGGGGGCTCCGTATATATCGTCTCGGCGTATGTGCTCGGACAGAACTTGCGAGATTGGTTGTATCGATCGCGGCCTATAGCGCGCGAGGCTGCGAGAATGTGCGCATCGCTTGCTGACGCTTTGGATCACGCCCATGAGCGAGGCGTGATTCATCGCGACCTGAAGCCCAGTAACATCATCCTGGATGAGGCACTCAATCCGCACATCACCGATTTTGGTCTAGCAAAATGCGCGAACGACAGCCGCAACATGACGCTGGACGGCGAGATTGTGGGCACGCCGGCCTACATGTCTCCGGAGCAGGCTAGTGGCAAGGGGATCGCAGCCGACCGGCGGACCGACATTTTTGCGCTCGGCGTCATTCTTTATGAAATGCTGACGGGCAGCCCCCCTTTCGATGGCCCCGCTGCGGCGCTGCTTCAAAAGGTCGTCCATGCGGATCCGCTTCCGCCCAGGCGCATTAACCGCTCGATTCCACGCGACCTCGAGACGATCTGCCTGAAGGCGATATCGAAGTCGCCCGACGACCGCTACTGGTCAGCGCAAGAGATGGCCGTCGATTTGCGGCGTGTGCTGGACGGCCGGCCCATCGTCGCGCGCCGTCCTAGTCCCGTGGAGCGAGCTTGGCGATGGATTCGTCGCCGCCCTGCGGCTGCTGCCGTCGTCGGGTTGTTTGCGCTACTGGCAGCGGCGATGGGCATTGCCGCGCAATTAGCGTCCGAAAATCATGCCTTGCTTGGCCTGCGTACCGTTACCATGACAACTTCGCCAGCAGGCGCAAAGGTAACCTTCGTACCACTCGATGCCGATCTCGGTGAGCCGCTGCCGGATAAGGCGATTCGGCCGCGGCAACGCTCCCCGTTTTCGCTCGAGGTGCCCGCCGGAGAGTATCTTGTCGTCGCCGTGCTTGACGATGGTCGATTTAACGAAGTGTATCGCCGCGTACCGCGAGAGGCGGAGACTCTTCCAGGCATATACGCACATCTACGCTGGAAGCAGGCGGCCGACGGATCGATCAATTTACCGAAGATTCGCATTCCCGACGCGGACGTAACTAGCAATATGGCATTGATCGCCGCGCCCCCTAGCGCCGACCCCAAGAGCAGCAAGCATAGCAGCGACGGCGCGTTCTATATCGATTGCAAGGAGTTCACGGTAGCAGAGTACCGACAATTTTCGCACGGCAAGGACCCGATGGACAAGCGCTGGCGTCCAGTTCCCGACGATTATGCTGTCACGGTCTCGTTCGATCTTGCCCTGGCACTAGCGGAAAGTCGCGGCAAGCGTCTGCCAACGGAAAACGAGTTTGTCCTCGCTGCATCACACCGCGCGCCAGCTCCGAATCCGGAGGCAAGCACCGACGAAGGAGAGCCCGAAAACGGGGTGGGGCCGGTCGGTTTTCCGTCCGTGGACCGCACTCACACAGAACCGCAAGTGGTCGGTCTTTGTAGCAATGTCGCCGAGTGGACCGTGTCGCGGTTCACGAAGCCAAGGCCAGAAGTGGCAGCTTTTATACTTGAACCGCGCGAGCGCATCGTACGTGGCGGGAACATGCGATCGACGATGGGCGAGTCTTCGGTGACGACGATTCATAAGTCGACATTGCCCGTCGTCGTTTCCGAGGGAGCGGTCCGCCCAGGCCTGGGCTTTCGCTGCGTACGCAGCGCCACGCCACGATTCGTCAACGATTGACGAACCGTGGGACCCGCCGTCACTCGATCGCTGGCTCAATGGGCGGCCGCGCCCCCCGATCGATTTCGCCGTTGTTGGGTCCATGCCACTGGGAGCGTGTTCGCCAATAGGACTGTTTCGATGCGGCCGACCAGCAAGTGCGAGCACGATGTGATTCGACGATAATTCACCCAGGTGTTGCGTCCTTTGCCAGTCGCGATTCTCTAACCTCTGTCGCTACCGCGAATCCTGGCGCGGTGTATGTGTGATTCGGCGCGCCAAACCGTGCGACGCCGAGCAGTGCGATGTGTTCGCGAAGCTCTTCGCTTCGAAGAATCGTGCTTTTCGGGCCGCGAATGCGCGCGACCGATCCCACGACAGTGGCCTGCTATTGAAAATCTGATCCATCGGTTATGAAGGTCTTTAGCCCTTCGGGCAAGGAGACCTTTTCGATGACGAAGCGACGTAAGCGGCACAGTCCCGAGCAGATTATCAAGAAGCTGCGTGACGCGGAGGGGATGCTGAACGCCGGCAAGGCGTTGGTGTTGCAATCCCTGGAAGTGAGCCAATCGACGTACGATCGTTGGCGTGCGCAGTACGGCGGCATGAAGGCCGAAGAGGCGAAGCGGCTGAAGGAGCTGGAAGACGAGAACCGTCGGCTGAAGCAGTTGGTGGCGGATCTGTCGCTCGACAATCAGATGCTGAAGCATGTCGCCTCGGGAAACTGGTGAGCCCTTCGCGGAAGCGCGCGGCGGTCTGTGCGCTGCAAACGCAGTTCACGGTCTCCGAACGAAGGGCGTGCGTTGCCTTGGGTCAGCCGCGCAGCAGTCAGCGTTATCAACCGCAACCGCACAGCGACGAAGCGGCAGTGGTGAAACGGATGTTGGAGTTGGTTCGCGAGCGGCCGCGGTTCGGCTATCGGCGGATCGGCCGTCTATTGGCCGCCGAAGGTCGGCGTGTTGGCCAGAGCCGCCTGTTTCGACTGTGGCGTCGGGAAGGCTTGAAAGTGCCAAACAAGAAGCGGAAACGCCGTCGCCTGGGGAGCAGCGTCAACGGCTGCGACCGGCGTCGCGCCTTGCACAAAGACCACGTCTGGAGTTGGGACTTCGTGTTCGATCGCACCGCCAGCGGCAGCACGCTGCAGTGGCTGTCGATCATCGACGAGCACACGCGCGAGTGCCTGACCTTGAAGGTGGACCGCAGCATCACGAGCGAAGACGTAATCGACACACTGGCGGAGTTGTTCGCGATGCGTGGCGTGCCACAACACGTCCGCAGCGACAACGGAAAAGTTTATCGCGCTAGCCATGCGACGTTGGCTGAAGCAGGTCGGCGTGGAAACGCTGTACGTGGAGCCAGGCAGCCCTTGGGAGAATGGCTATGCCGAAAGCTTCCACAGTCGTGTTCGTGACGAGTTCTTGGCCGTCGAGGAGTTCGAGAACCTATCGGCCGCCCGGTCGCTGACGGCAGTCTGGCGAGAGGACTACACCCACCACCGACCCCACAGCTCGTTGGGCTACCAAGCCCCCAGTAAGTTCGCCGCGTGTGCTGCTTCCACTCCGGCTTCGGCTACGCCTCAGCCTGCGCTACAGCAGCACACGCGAAGAGAAGAGACCGTACCTGTTCCCCAACCAATACCTTCATAACCCCTGGTACAGAAATTCAGAGCCGGTCAGTCCAACTCGGCGTCGGCCAGCAGACGTTTCAGACGGGCGTTCTCCTTCTCCAACTCCTTAAGCCGCTTCGCCTGATCTATGAGCAGACCACCGTACTCCTTCTTTCAGCGGTAGTATGTCTGCTCCGTAACGCCGATCTTCTTCGCGACCTCGGGCACCCTCTTGCCCCGCGCAAGCTCTACTTCCGCCTCACGCAACTTCGCGATGAACGCCTCTGCTTGGAACTTCTGACCTCGTGGCATCGGTCGCCCTCCTTCGCTTGGGTACTGTTCAACGGATTATCGCTCCGTCGATCGACTCGGTTGAAGGGGGCAGGTCAAATCCCGTCGGCATTGAAATCTATTCCGCACCGACATGGGCACCCTTTTCGGCAACCGATCGCTTCATGAGGAGCACCAAAAGTGCGAGCGCTACTCCCAAGACGCCTGCCACGAAAAAGACATCGAAATAGGACATCGATTGCGCTTGTTGCTCTCTAAGGTCGGCCAACCTTTGCAGTGCCATCCGCTGCGATCGAGGGGCATCTCCTGTTATCCGAAAGAAAAATGCCTGCGTTCGGTCCAGATACGAGCTAACAGCGGAATTGAACGGATCGAGGAATTCTCCGACGCGCGAAGAATGTAACTGGTCGCGACGCACCTGCACGGTCCGGGCCATCGACGTACCAAAACTGCCCCCTTCGTTGCGGAGCAGTGCGAACATGCCCACGGCCGCGGCGCGCAAATGACGGGGGGTGTAGAGAAAAGCGGCCACGTTGAGCGGGGCAAAGGCCATCCCCAGGCCGGCGATCGTGACGACACGCGGCCAGATCGCTTGCCAGGGGGTAATCTCTAGATTCATCAATGACATTGAATAGCCGCCGAACGCCACGACAAGCATTCCGCCGCCGATCAACCAGCGGGCGTCAACGCCACGACCGAGCAAAACACCACAGATCAGCAGCATCGAGACCGACGCGAGGCCGGACGGCGACATGATCAGCCCCGAGTGAAAGGCATCGTAGCCAAATAATGACTGGAGCAATCCCGGCAGTGATGTACTCGTGCCGTACAGGATCGCGTATGCGAAGAAAATGATAAGGCAGCAGACCCAAAAGTTACGTTCGCCAAGTGGCCGAAAATTGACGACAGGATTTTCTCTGCGCATTTCCCAGAAAACCAGGCACGCTCCGCCTACCACAAATATCAACAACAACGTCTGGACCTTTCCGAAAGGGTCCCCCAACCAGTCCCATTCCTGGCCCTTGGTGATCAGCACTTCCCATGCGGACATAACCAATGCCAGTAGTGCCAGGCCGATGTAATCGAAGTTGAGCGGCATTCGCAGCAGCCGGGCACGCTCCTTACGGAGATAGTCCGGGTCTTCGACAACGAGGTAAGTCACTGCGAAGGCAAGACAGCCGATCGGGATATTGATGTAAAAGATCCAGCGCCAACTTTGATAATCGGATAGGTAGCCACCGAGCGTCGGTCCGACAACTGGCGCCGTTAACGCCGCGATGCCGAACATAGTCATCGCCATCCCCTGTTTCTCGGCCGGGAAACTGTCAATCAGGATGGCCTGGCTGGATGGCTGCAGTCCGCCGCCGGCCAGACCCTGGATGATGCGGAACACGATGATCTGCCATAGGCTGGTGGCCATACCGCACAAAGCCGAGGCGATGGTGAAGACTGCGATCGACAAGAGAAAATAGTTGCGACGACCCAGGCGAGCCGAGAGCCAGCCAGAAATCGGAAGAATCGTGGCATTCGCGGCGAGATAGCAGGTCAGCACCCATTCGGCGTCGACCACGGCCGCCGACAGGTCGCCCGCGATGTAACGCAGTGAGACAATCGCAACCGTCGTGTCCAGGACTTCCATGAATGTGGGAATGATCACGGCACCGGCGACGAGCCAGCCATTGATGGCCGGGCGACTAGTTGCCACCGATGCAACTGCGACGGTGCTCATGATCCCCGCTTCCTTTGCGATGGCCGACTAATGCCAGTTACGGTTTCGGTGCCACCGGAGATTGTGGAAGCGTAGCAAAGGGTTGCAAGAGTTCCCCGGCGTGCGGGCCCGTGGCCGGCTCCTTGACGTACACGTAAGGCACGACCGACAGGCCGATGAATAACGGGACCTTTTCGGGATCGTAGTCCGTCAGCTCGATGCGGACGGGCAAACGCTGGACAATCTTCACGAAATTGCCCGTCGCGTTCTGAGGGGGAAGCAGCGCAAGCGTTGTGCCGGTTCCCATCGTGAATCCGGTAATCCGGCCCTCGAACTCCTGTCGATGGCCATACATGTCGACCTCGCAACGCACGCGCTGGCCGATGCGTTGGTCGCGCAGTTGTGTTTCCTTGAAGTTGGCATCGATCCAAATTTCGGTGAGCGAGCGCACGGCCATCAGACTCTGACCAATTTGGACATAATTACCAGGGTTCACGTTGCGGCTGGTGACCTGACCGTCGATTTCGCTCACGATGTCGCAATAGCGAAGGTTCAACTCGGCTTGCGCGAGGTCGTCTTGGGCCTGTGCGACCTTGGCTTCGGTTTGCTTAATGGCAGGCGACTCGGGAATCAGCCGCTCGAAGATCCGGTCCAAATTCTTGTCGGGATCCTGCGAGTAAAACGCCTCCTTGAATTGTTTCGGCGTCCCACTCCAGGTCGGCGGATTGAAACCCAACTGCGTAGCGTTGCCGTAAAGTTCCGCTAATGCTTCTTGCACCACCGATGAGGTCTCATCCAAATCCTCCGGCATATCCAAGGGGTTCTCGTGATCGATCGGCAATCCGAGGCTGACGCGCGTTTGTTGAATCGATTGCTTAGCGCTGCTCACCCGATTGATGGCCACTTTCAGCGCGGCCTTGTATCGATCAAAATCTTGCTGGCTGATCGCGCCCTTCACGACAAGATTGTTGCCGCGTTCGTAATCGCTCTCCGCGAACGTTAGATTCGCTTCCTCGACCTTCAGTTGCGCGACGTTAGACTTCAGCAGTTCGATCTGATTCCGGACATCCTCCATCACATGATCGAGCTTGAAGCGACTGCGGCGGGCCTGACCGGCGAGGCCTTGCGCCTGCGCCATTGCCGTCGCCAATTCCCGTTTTGCCGCCATGAGCGCCGACGTCTTGATGTTCACCTGAACCTGGTACGGTTCCTTATCAAGCTGAGCCAACAAGTCCCCCGCTCTCACGCGCTGGTTGTCATCCACCAGTACCGCGGTCACGTATCCGGCAACCCGCGGCGCAACGAAGGTCACATGACCGTTGACATACGCATCGTCGGTGGAAACCGTATTCAGCGCGGTCCGCACCATCGGAACCACGACATATCCAGCGGCCGCCGCTCCCGCCACAATTCCCGCCAGGATCAATCGTTTGCGCGAGAAGCGCGACGGTGAGCCCGCCACGGGCGACGTCGGGGCCGCAGTCGCCGGGTTGTCTGCGTGCGTTACTTCTTCGGCCGGTGCCGCACGCATATGCACAGAGGGCTGTCCCCGATTCTCGGTAGCTGTCGCCGGGTCGGATAGGGACGCCTGGCTCCTTTCAGAGCGAGCGGATCCTCCGTCATCTACAGTTTCCATATCCTCCCCCGTTTGTGATCCAAAAGTGAATCAAACTGACGGGCGTGCCAAATCATGCTAAACGCTGCCCAACTTAGTCACGCTGCAAATGCCGTCGCTCGACGACTTCTTACAAGTCCGCAATATACGCTGGCACTCGTTGATTCTCCCTACGGACCGTAATATGTTGCGCGCCATCACCAGCGCCCTGCGCTACTGACAGTGGAGTCTGGCTCATTAGAAATCGCCTGCGACTGTGGTGTTTCGGAAATTCTTTGGGTTATATCAAAGCGGTGCAGCAATGGTAGACAACGACAAACTTTGTCGCACTAAGATCCCCCTCAACACGGGAACCGGCGCGATCCCTGCGCTCGGCTTCGGCACTCTCATTCCCGATCCCGTAATAACCCGAAACGCGACCCGGGCAGCGCTGGAGGCAGGATTTCGCTTGCTCGATACCGCCGAACGTTACAAAACGGAAAGGGAGGTCGGCGAAGCGATGCAGGAGGTGTTCCAAAAACGGGACATCAAGCGCGAGGATGTGTTCGTCATTACGAAGCTTTGGAACACGAATCACCGTCCTGACCGCGCCAGGCTCGCTTTCGAGTCCAGCCTCGAGAAACTCCAACTTGAATTCGTCGATCTCTATCTCATTCACACCCCCTTCGCGTTTCAGCCGGGAGAAGAGCAAGATCCGAGGGATGCGAACGGCAATGTAATCTATGACCAGAGCGTAACGCTGTTGGACACGTGGAGGGCTCTTGAGAGTCTGGTCGACGACGGCCGGTGCAGGGCCATTGGTTTATCCGACGTCGGCCTAGAGCAGACCCGGGAAATTTTCGAGGCGGCGAGAATCAAGCCGGCGGTTGTTCACGTCGAATCCCATCCGTATCTTCCGGAATGGGAATTGCTGGATTACTGCAAGAAGAATGGCATTGTGCTGCAAGCGTTCGCTGCTTTAGGCCATAGTAGCGAGCCCAGTTTGTTGAAAGATCCCGTCATCACGTCGATCGCCAAGCGAGTGAACAAGACTCCAGCGCAAGTCCTGCTGGCATGGGCCATTCAACGCGGGACGGCATGTCTGACTACCTCGAAGACCCCCAGCCGCATCAAGGAGAACTTCAATGTATCTGCCATTCCCGAAGACGCCCTGCGCGAGATTACTGAAGGAATCAAATCGCGCGTGAGGTTCAATGCCGTCGTCGAGACCGGCGTTCCGGGATTCATTCCGAGAGGAAAATGATGCCGGGATGTTCCGCCACCTGATTCCGCGCACATTAGGCAGTGGTCCATGAAGAGATAGTCCCTAGCTTTCGGAGAGGTTCATGAACACCGGTGCTGCCTCCGATTGGTCTATGGCAACTTCTTCACGCTCGGCTTCCGCGCTCAACCTGATCAGCGGAGCTTGGGTTGACGGGCGTGGAAACACCAGTCGCGACATCTATAATCCGGCGGACTCGGCCGAATTGGTGGCGCCGGTGCGCGAGGCCTCGACAGAGCAGGTGGACGAGGCATGCGCAGCCGCCGCCCGCGCCTTCCCTAGCTGGCGCGCAACGCCGGCGCAGGATCGGGCTCACGTTCTCTTCAAGTTTCGCGGGTTGCTGGAAAACAACTACTCGGATCTGGCACACAGCATTGTCCGCGAAAACGGCAAACTACTCAGCGAGGCGCACGGTTCGCTGCGGCGCGGACTTGACGTCGTTGAATTCGCCTGCGGCATTCTCTCCCAGCTTATGGGACAGACGCTGACCAACATCTCGCGGGACGTCGACTGCCACGCGATCCGCGAACCTGTGGGTGTGGTCGTCGGAATTCCACCGTTCAATTTCCCAGCTTTGATTCCGCTGTGGATGATGTCGATCGCCGTGGCCTGCGGGAACACGTTCGTCCTGAAACCCGCTGAGAAGGCACCGCTCACCGGCACACGGCTGATCGAGCTGTTCACCGAAGCCGGCTTGCCGCCGGGTGTCGTCGGCGTAGTGCAGGGGAGCAAGGAAGTGAGCGAACGGCTCATCGCCAACCCGCATGTTCAGGCGGTCTCCTTTGTAGGCTCGTCGGCCGTAGCGGAATCGGTCTACGGAATGGCGGCGGCACACGGCAAGCGCGTCCAGGCACACGGCGGAGCCAAGAACCATCTGGTCGTCCTGCCCGACGCCGAACTCGAGCGCAGTCTGCCCGCGCTGATTGGATCGTGCTTCGGCTCTGCCGGACAGCGCTGTCTTGCCGGAAGCGTGCTAGTGGCCGTCGGCGATCGGGCGCAACAAGACGCAGTTGTCGACGCCTTCATCCGCTGGGCGAGTGAACTGAAGCTTGGAGACGGACTGGACGATGCAGCGACCCTCTGTCCCGTGGTCAACCCGAGGGAGGAAAAGCGAATTCGGGCCACGATCGAACGCGGGTTGGAGGAAGGGGCCCGACTTCGCCTTGACGGCCGTAATCAAACGGTCCCCAACAGGCCGCGCGGCTGTTTCATCGGGCCGACGGTCTTCGACGATGTGATGCCAGAAATGTTCATCGGCCGAGAGGAGATCTTCGGCCCGGTGGTGAGCGTGATGCGCGCGCCGGACCTGGACGCGGCAATCACGTTGACGAACCGGAGTCGATACGGAAATACGGTTTCTCTCTTCACGCAATCCGGCGCCGCGGCTCGCATCTTCCGCGAACGCATCCAGGTCGGGATGCTCGGCATCAACGTCGGTGTGCCGGCGCCAATGGCCTTCTTTCCATTCGGAGGCTGGAAAAATTCGCTGTACGGCGATCTCGATGCGCAAGCTGACGCCGTCGCGTTCTATACGCGAAAGAAGGTGATCTCGGAACACTGGTTCGGCGCCGAGGCGCCGAAAGACGGTTGGGTTTAAGTCAACAGACGAGCCGGGCGCGCGCTAACGGTCGGCGTTCATTCAGCTTCTCAAGAAAAGGTAACGGCCATGGCACGAGTTGCCTTGATCACGGGAGCCAGCCGGGGTATAGGTGCGGCAACCGCATTGTTACTGGCCAAGAACGGATACCGTGTGGTCGTCAACCATCGCGCCAGCGCACCACAGGCCGAGGATGTGGTGGCGACGATCGTCGCGGCTGGCGGCGAAGCCGTGGCAATCAAAGCCGATGTCACTGTGCCCGAGGACGTCGCCGCCATGATCAGTGACATCGACCAGCGGTGGGGTGGGACGGACGTGCTCGTACACAACGCGCTGATCCCGTTTGCGATCACCTCGTTCGAGAAGCTGACCTGGGAGCAGCTAGGCGGAAAGCTGAATAACGAGTTGCACGCCGCATTCCTGATGACGAAGGCCGTTGTGCCAGGAATGGTTTCGCGCAAATACGGTCGGCTGATCTATCTCAGTGCCAACCCGTCGCGGCATCCTCGTGAGGGAATGATCACGATGGGCACCGCCAAGGCCGCCCTGAATCAGTTCGTATCCTACGTCGCTCTGGAACTGGCGCCGCACGGGATCACTGCCAACCTCATCGCACCGGCAACGGTCGAGGGGACCAGGGTGACCGAGCAGTTGACCGCTGAGAAGCTGCACCAACTCGCCGCGGCCACGCCCATGGGGCGGCTAGTCCGTCCTGACGATATCGCCAAGGTGATATCATTTGTGGCAAGTGAGGAATCGGGTTTCACCACGGGCCATTACCTACCGGTCAACGGCGGCCTGGCCATGGACTGAGCAGAGCGAGCGCGTACGCACTTTCCGAAATTCCAAGAAAAGGAGAGAGGCTATGCCGCCGATGCACACAATTGATTTGGCCTACCTTGGACGCGGTATCCACGAAGAACTAGTCGCGTACGTCGCCGATCAAGAAGGATATTTTGAGGACGAAGGCGTTCATGTCGCTGTCCGCGACGGAATCCGGTGGAAGACCGAGCGACTGCGCAGCGGTGCAGCCATCGGTTTAGGGCGGACGTTGTTGTCGCGGTTGGCCGATGGCATCCCGTGGAAGATGCTGGCCGTTAACACCCATCGTCCGCTGTTCTGGTTCCTCGGGCGTGGCGACGTGAAGTCCATGGAGAATCTGCGCGGGCGCCGACTGGCGGTCCACGCAGCTCACACGGCCCCCGGCTGTTTTGCGCGGATCGTATTACGCAAGCACGGTCTCGACCCCGATCGTGATGTGCAGTGCATCGCGCGTGCCCCCGGTGACTATCAGATGGATTTGCGCCGCCTGCGCGAGGGTTCGATCGATGCCGCCTATGTGGGCAGCACACTATCGCCCGAACAGGTGGCTGCCGAAGAGGGGTTTTTCGTTCTCTCATGGGTCGGCGACCACTTCCAGATTCCCACCGTCGGAATCGCCGTGGACTCTACGCGTATTCCGCTCGATGACCCGGCGCTTCAAGCGCTTGTGCGGGCCAATCAGCGAGCCCTTCGTGTGATTGCCGAACAACCGCAGTTGGCCGTCGATTACATTGCATTATTTCTCAATCGTCTGACTCGCGACGAAGCTCAGTACTACTACGAGCGCTACATCGGCCCGTATTTTGCGGCCGATGGTCTGGCAGATCTCAAAACCGCTCAGCAGGCGGTCGACGCCGTCGCCGCAGAACTTGGCGTCCCTGCGGTGTCCGCCGACCAGATCTACCTGGCCACGGCCGCGACGAACTAGCAATCACCTGATCATCGAATGCGATCGGGAATGAACGCCAACGGGCATGGCGGATCGTTCGTGTAGTCCACAAGCGACCGATGACGCTTCCGCACTTAGGGCGACTTGTTCTGAGTCGCCAATGGATGCTAACTGAGCGTTAATACGACAAGCTCTCGATGTACGTCGGGCTCATCAATTGCAATCGAAGTGTATCGACGTCCTTGTGCTCGATCTGCTCTTCGAACAACGAGGGGAGCACGGCCGCTGCCGCGCCAACTTGCTCCAATTGACGCAAGACATCGATCTCGCCGGTCAGTGGACAGGCCGAAACCACCACGGGATTGCGTAAGGCAAGACCAAGATAGTGCGTGCTTTAAATCAATGTTCATGTAGTCCTCTCGTTTTTCGATGATCCGCCGCTAACTTGTGCCCTGGGCGACCCACGAACAGCGATCCTGGCACATTTGAGTCGTTCTAGATCATACCCGATCTTCAAATGGACGATTTCGCCGACGATAGAAAAACGGCTTTGCGGTTTCTGCCGTCAATACATACGCCGCGACAATGACAGCGATCGCAACGAGGTAACCCCACGGCAAGGGCTGAAATTCGAAGGGGCGGCCCAATGGCGTCCAGGGCAGCACGACCGTGACCAAAACGACGATGGCGGTCGCCAGCAGTAACGCGCGGCTTGGCCGGCTACGGAAAAACAGTCGGCGGCTGCGAATCACCAAAACGATCAAGCAGGCAGATACGACCGACTCCAGGAACCAGCCAGTGCGGAACCACGTCTCGTTGGCCCCCAATCGCCAGAGCACGACGAATGTTATGACGTCGAACACCGAACTGATCGTGCCGAACACCAGCATAAATCGGCGAATCATGGGTACGTTCCACCGCTGCGGTTGTAAAACTGCCTCAGGATCCACCGAATCGGTGGCGATGAACATCTCGGGCAGGTCGGTCAGCAGGTTCGTCAGCAGAATCTGCTTCGGCAACAATGGCAGAAACGGGAGATAAATCGATGAGAGCGCCATACTCAGCATGTTGCCGAAATTGGCACTCGTGGCCATGAATACGTATTTGAGCGTGTTTGCAAACGTCTTGCGTCCCTCGCGGACGCCTTCGCAAAGCACGGCCAGGTTGTGTTCCAGCAGGACGATATCAGCGGCCTCCTTCGCGACATCGACCGCCGTGTCGACCGAGATACCGACGTCCGCCGCATGTAGCGCCGAGGCGTCGTTGATGCCGTCGCCAATGTAACCCACGACGTTGCCGGTCTTGCGCAGTGCGGAGATTAACCTCTCCTTCTGATTGGGTTCGATTTCGGCAAAGACGCCGGTGGTATTGACGCGGTTTAAGAGGGCTTCGTCGCTCAAATGCCTCAACTCGCCACCGGTAAGCAAGCCGCCGCAATCGAGCCCGACCTTGGCGGCAATGGAAGCAGCGACCGACCGACTGTCGCCGGTCACCACTTTGAGAGCGACGCCAAGTTTCGCCAGGCTTTCGACCGTGGCAGCGATATCCGGCTTTAGCGGGTCCTCCAACGCCAGCAACCCCAGCAGAATCATCTCGACCTCTGATTCTTTCGTGGCCTCCCGTGCGTCCCCCAGGTTTCGGTAGGCGACGGCCAACGCGCGCAAGCCCTTCCTGCCGAATTGTTCATATTGCTCTTCCACGCGCGAGCGGACGCTCGCCATCGGCACAACGACTCCGCCGGCGTCCTCGGCCAAAGCGCACACTTCAAGGATTTTTGGCACGGCGCCTTTGCTTATCAACAACGACGATCCGAATGCGCGCACTAATACGCTCAATCGCTTGCGAATAAAGTCGTAGGGTATCTCGTCAAGCTTTTCGTGAGAGGTGCTTTCACCCGAACAGCACGCGCGTAGTGCCGTGTCGATGGGATTAACGAATCCTGTCTCGTGGACGGCGTTCCAATGCGCAAGTAGGATCACCTTCTCCGAGGGGTGTCCGGTGACGTCAAGGGCGGATACAAGCCGCATGGTTCCTTCGGTCAGCGTACCGGTCTTATCCGAACAGAGCACGTTCATGCTGCCGAAATTCTCGATCGAGGCCAGGCGTCGCACGATCACCTTCTG
The DNA here is from genome assembly GCA_036499395.1 of Pirellulales bacterium. Classification (NCBI taxonomy): domain Bacteria; kingdom Pseudomonadati; phylum Planctomycetota; class Planctomycetia; order Pirellulales; species Pirellulales bacterium. The sequence goes on along the minus strand of DASYDW010000020.1, from coordinate 4,763 downwards.
TTCAGCCATACGTCGCGCGCCATGCGCGAGGTTCACGCTAATGATGGCCGGCAACAGTTGCGGCGTGAGCCCCACTGCCAACGCTAAAGAAAACATGAACGCTTGCAACACAGGCCGTTCGGAGTAGACGTTCACCGCGAAAATGACGATCACCAAGAGCAGGGTCACATTCAGCAGAAAATAGCCGAAGCGCCGTACGCCGTGCTCGAATGCGGTTTCCGGCGCGCGATGAGCGAGCCGATTCGAGACGCGACCGAATTCCGTGTTATTGCCAACTTCGACGGCGAGCGCTGTGCCTTGTCCGCTGACAACATGCGTGCCGAGAAATAGGGAATTACTGCGCGCGGCCAATACGGTGTCGCGTGGCAGGTCCGCCGGCTGCTTTTCCGCGGGGAAAGTTTCACCAGTCAGCGTCGCTTCGTCGACGAACAGATTCCGCGACTCCAGGATCCGGCAATCGCCGGGAATCGCGTCCCCGGCGGACAGTAGTACAACGTCGCCTTGTACGACCGCATTGAGGGGTAGTTCTACCGGCCGGCCATCACGCAAGACTTTGGCAGTGGTTGTGATTCGCGCCAGCAATCGGTTGACGGCGTCGGCTGCGGTGCGCTCTTGCCAGAATCCAAGTCCGGAACTCGCCAAGAGAATAAAAATGATGATTGCCGCATCGGTATGGCCGCCAAGCGCAAATGCCATAGTTGCGCACACAAACAGAATGACGAGAATCGGGCTCTTAAACTGATTCAGTAGTAGAGCCAGGTCGCTTGGGCGCGTCGCATGAAAGCGGCGCCCGGCAAGCCGTTCCCTGATAGATGCCTCGTGCGTCGACAGGCCCGTCGCGCTGGAGCCGAGTTGCTCGAGCAAGATGCTACTCGGGACACTCCAGAACTCGGCCGTCGAAAGCGCCATGCATGGGTCCCATCAGATCTTGGCGGCGAAGCATTTTGCCAGACAAGCCTACGCCATTCTAACGGCAGACTGTCTTGAGGCGTCCGCGCGCCTCGGATCTCACGGCTCGGCCAGAACTTCTTTCAACGGCCAGCATGTCGGCCGACAAGATTCACAGTGCTCGCCTGGGGCCCCTTGTCCCCCAGTTCCTCAACGAAGGTGACGTCCGCCTCCGGTTCTAATCGGTCGAAGTCCCCTTCGACCAAACTGTTGCGGTGGAAATAAACCTCCCGCCCGTCAGGAGTCCGCAGAAAGCCATGGTCTTGCCCAGGAATGACGCGCCACCCGGGCATGCGCCTGCGGTTCGTGCCTCTTGACGTCCGTTCGCTGTACGCGCACATAGTCTTCCATCTCGCGCACGGCGGCGGCGAAGGCGTCGCGGATGGCCACGCGGATATCTTGATGGCTCTTGGTTTTTCCCGGCTCTCGATTAACCACGACCTCACCACCAGGCAGCTTGATGTCAATCCGCACCTGGTAGAGGTTGCCGCTCTGATGGTGCTTGTGCGGAACATCGACGACGACGACGCAACTCATAATACGGTCGGCAAATTGGTCGAGCTGGGCGGCTCGTTCGCGGATCGCGTCCTCGATTTCCGCGAAGCGCTCTGTGTTGTGAAAACTGATTTGCAATGGGAGTTTCATATTCGTTACCTCGTTTCGCCCTATCGCTCGTCGCCACTGACCCTAGTCAACGAATTCCTCCGCCCAGCCTCGAATGCCACTTTCGCCGACGTGCCTCCAAATTGCAAACGGGTGCGACCTGAAAGGAGTCGCACCCGCTCACACACAGCAGCTGGCTGCCATATCACGCATGGACCTTGATCTTGCAGGCCTTGGCCGCGTCGGTCTTGGGGATCTTGATCGTCAGGACCCCGTCCTTGTATTGCGCGTCGACCTTGGCCTCATCAACCGAACAGGGCAATGCGACCGTTCTGGAGAAGCTGCCATGGTGTCGTTCCACTCGATGATACGTCTTGCCCTTCTCCTCCTTTTCCTCCCTGCGCTGACCGCTCACCGTGAGGATGTTGTCGGTCAGTTGGACGTCAATCTCCTCGGCTTTGATGCCGGGAAGATCCATCCGTACCTCAATGGCACCGTTGCTCTCCGACACGTCGAGCGATGGCACCATCAGGCCACGTGGCCATGCTTCGCTGACGTCGGTTAAGAAATTGGTCGCCAAATCACCGAACTCCTCACGCAAACTGGCAAATGGTTCAAGCCAACGACGACGAGCGTGCGGTTCACGAGTTGTCAAAAGACCAGCCATGATTCATCTCATTGCTTCAAAAGGAAGGTCCCTACACTTTGCTCGGCTTCATGCTTCTCGTGGCAGTCGCAGTTTTCGTGCCATTGAAGATCGCGGCTAATGGGCGGTTCAAATTGAATGGCATTACGCTGCGATGCACATTCCGCGCGATTTAGCGTGCGGATACGCCCGAAATCGATCTTGCTTCGGGCCCGTCAAGAATGAAGACATGTGAATTCGTCAAGTGAAGTCGGCATCTAAAGGAAATTCCAAGCGATACTGCCAAGCTTAAGAAATGGCCGCTTTCCGAGGCTTACGCCGGTGCTCGCCAAGTCCACGTCCCGGTCGTTTATGTCCTCGATCGCCGCTTTGGAACGCGATGCGCAAAAAGGGAACAGCCTTTGCTCCTGTTGGGGCGCCTCGTACCAGTGCAATACGGACTTAAGGTCACCGGTTAATAGCTTCCAGCCCCGCAGCCTCCCTTTCTATTAACCCACTGATCGCTTCAATCGTTCATCCTACCCGAACCCTGCGCCACATGGACTTGCATCGACGCGGCGCGGGGGCGTTGGAAGAGATCGGAGGTGGAGGCGGGGTGGCATAGCGGGTGGAGCGGCTCAACTTCGCGAAATGAGAGGTTGCCGTGGAGTTCCGAAAGTCAACGTGAGAATGTCAGTCCGAATCAAGTCGAAAGCAAGGCATGAATCCTGCGGGTCGAGACGGCTATAATGCGTCGTCGAGGTACTGCAAATGGCTACGTCTCGGAAACAGCTTCCTCCGGCCCTCGGTTCAATCCTCTTCGTTCTATTCATTCCAGGCACGGTCGTTGGTTTGGTGCCGTGGCTCCTGAGCCATTGGGAGCCTGGGGCTCCGTGGGGCGATCTTGCCTTGCTGCGTTGGTTGGGTGCAGCACTTTTTCTAGCCGGCATGCCGACCTTGCTGGAAGCGGTAGGACGATTTGTGCGACAGGGGAGAGGTACGCCAGCACCTTGGATGCCAACGGAACGCCTTGTTGCCACAGGACTATATCGTTTTGTCCGCAACCCAATGTACCTGGGGGTGCTGTCGATGATCGTCGGCCAGGGATTATTCTTCGCGAGCATTCCGGTGCTCTGTTACGCCCCCGTGGTTGCTTGCTGCTTCGTGCTATTTGTGCATCTCTATGAAGAACCGACACTAGGCCGACGCTATGGAGAGCAGTACTTGATCTATTGCCTGAACGTGCCCCGCTGGCTCCCACGATGGACGCCGTGGAATGGGAATGGAGCGGCCAAGCACAACGACTTCCAGTAGCATGAAGGGCGTCACTGTCCCCGCTCGTGGAGTCACATCATGCATGACCCTTTCGAACGCCGAGTTCAAGCAGCCGCAGTCGCCGGTTGGTGGGTGTTGCTCGCGGCCACGGGACTACTGACCTTTAGCTGGCTCGCGTACCTGTCGGCAATGGCGAGCCATCCCGAGTGGCTCATTCGACTTTGGGGGCCAGACGTAACCTGGGATTACGTCGAGAATGTCTGGTTCTGGGCGATGGTGGCCTACAAGCTGATTCTCTGGTTCTTTGTGCTGCTCGTGCTCTGGCTCACCCTGTGGGCGAGACAGATGCGAAATCATGGTGGTCGTGCATAGGACCCCGCAGATCGCTCTTTTACTCCGCTGACTCGATCTTGCCCAACAAAGTCTTGAAAGCATCTTTGGGAGTGCGGTACGCCTCGACCTTATCCCGAGCGATGGCTGACAAAAGAATGTCGTTAAGACGGAAGCCAATGTCGAATGGAGCTAGTTCTCCCTCGACGAGCCAATCCGTCGCATGCTTTATCAACTCAGTCATCGAACCCGTGACCGAACGGTGTAGAGGTCTGCCGAAGCGAACCGTGCCACTGGCTGGGGCAATAAAACGCCGGTAGACGAACTCCTGGCCATCGTAGTCCATGAATTCTCGAATATTGGTCAAAGCACGGCTGAGGAATTCGCTGTCGTTCGTGATGCCCTTGCCGTACAGAACGACCGAGTAGAGTGACGGCGTGTTGCTGAGGATGATGTACTGGGTTCTATCTGCGACGAACAGATGGGCTGACCAGTCCGCAAAGGGATTTTCATCCAAAGGCAGAGTGCGGAGCGTGCCGGCCTTGACTTTCGTGGCGAGTTTTTGCGAGAGTCGGAAAATCACCGCTCGGCTTCAGCCTTTCTGCGAGCCTTCTTCGCAACGAATGCCTTTGTTTGGTGTGACCTTCGCCCGAGCATTGCTTGTGCCTACTAGACCCAATGCGGCAAGGATGGCTTTGGTCGCTGCCCAGGGAACAATTCGAACGCATAGAAGGTACTGCTTCACGCATCGGACGGGGCTCATTCTACCGAACGCCCGATGAGCCCTGTACAATTGCTTAAGGTTATCCGTCTCACGAACAGCTTTCCAAATCCCGTGTTCGAGATATAACCGAAAGTTGTGGATGAGTTGAGTTGAAAAAGGCGGCGTACTTGGGTTTGAATTTGGTTGATTACGGACCCAATTCCCCAGGAGTACGCCACCATGCCCGAGAGTATCAATTCGACGTTGTCCTTGCCAGTC